>JBBSJZ010000202.1:0-9549 GCA_038256795.1 Pirellulales bacterium
AGCATGAGGGTTCAAGACTGGCGGTAAGGGCCCGTTAATTCGCCACTCTAGGCAGCGTCCTCGGACTTGGCAATCATCAAGTCCTAGCACTCGTGCATCGATGTGCGCAATCCCGGCTAAAATGTTTCGGGTTGGTAAAGAATCACTTCGAGAGTGGAGATAGTTTAGTGTCCATGGAATCACTTTCGATCATTGATACGCACACGGGCGGAGAGCCGACTCGGGTTGTTTTTTCCGACGCATCGGTGCTCGGGAGCACCTCATCGCCGACTGCCGATCTCGATATTCGTGGTGGGGCCCTTGTCGCGGCGGCACGGACGCGTGATTGGTTGAGCCATCACATGGATCACCTGCGGAGGGCGTTATTAGCCGAGCCACGCGGTAGCGAATTCATGGTGGGAGCCTGGGTCGCGCCAGCCGCGGATCCGCGTCACCTTGCCAGCGTCGTGTTCTTCAACAACGCGGGGTATCTCGGCATGTGTGGACATGGCTTGATCGGTGTGATCGAAGCAATGCGATTTCGCAACGGACTAGCTCCGGGTGAACTTTCACTCGAGACTCCCGTCGGCGTCGTGCATGCTCGGCTGCATGACGACCGGACGGTTTCATTCGAGAACGTCCCGAGCTATCGCTATCGCAAGGACGTTGCGCTCCAAGTCGATGTGCCGCTGGCAAGTGAATC
Source organism: Pirellulales bacterium (assembly GCA_038256795.1). Classification (GTDB taxonomy): domain Bacteria; phylum Planctomycetota; class Planctomycetia; order Pirellulales; family Pirellulaceae; genus JBBSJZ01. Next base: position 683 of record JBBSJZ010000202.1, read on the forward strand.
ACTGCTGCACGTATTTCCTCGTCAAATCGTGGGCGACATTGCCTACGGTGGGAATTGGTTCTTTCTCGTCGATGTCGACCCGATTCACCATGGCATGATCTCCGATTTGACGCTGTGGTGTTCGCGAATTCGCGAGGCGTTGCAGCGAGCGGGGATCACGGGTGAAAACGGCGCGGATATTGATCACATCGAGTTGTGTGCGCCGATCGAATCCCCGTCGGAAATTGCCGCAACCCCGCAGCAACGCGGCCGCAGCTTTGTTCTCTGCCCGGGTGGGCACTATGACCGTTCGCCGTGCGGAACCGGAACCAGTGCCAAGGTGGCGTGTCTGGCGGAAGACGGTCGCCTCAAGCCCGGTGAGCTCTGGATCCAAGAATCAATCATTGAAAGTCGTTTCCAGGCCTCGTTCCGGATCGACGCCGGGGAGTGCCGTGTGCGGATTCAAGGCCGCGCGTTCGTCACCGCGGACATGAAATGCGTCTTCGACCCCGAGGACCCGTACCGTTATGGTGTCGTTGTGGCGCCGTCACGCATCGCCGACGAGGCGTTGACGGCATGAGTGCCTCCAATGTCGAGCACGACCGGTCGTCGAACCATGATGTGATCGTGATCGGTGGCGGCGTCATCGGTTGCTTTACCGCCGTCTATCTTCTCAATCGCGGTCGCCGAGTCACATTAGTTGAACGCGATACGATCGGCTCCGGAGCCTCGATGGGAAACTGTGGGTACGTTTGCCCGAGTCATTTGATGCCGCTCTGTGGTCCCGGCGTGATTCGACATTCGCTACCGGGTTTGCTGACTCGCCGTGGTGCGCTTTCGATCCCACTTCGATACGACCCTTCGCTTTGGAAGTGGCTGGTTCACTTCGCGCTGAAGTGTTCAGCCGCGCATCAATCGCGAGCGGCGCTGGCACGCCAATCCCTTCTCGAACATTCCATTTCGCTGTACCGAGACTTCCTCGCCGAATCGGGAATTGCTTGCCAGTGGCAAGATGGTGGGCTGTTGATCGTGCACCGATCACCGCGAACGTTCGAGACGTTTGCGGCAACGGCGGAGCGATTGGCGAATGAGTTCGCGATCTCGCCCCAATCTTATGCGGGCGGCGCGCTCGGTGCGCTGGAGCCCGCGCTCGTCGATGGACTGGCGGGCGGTTGGTATTTCCCAGACGATGCTCACCTGCACCCCGGCGAATTGATGAGCGGTTTAGCGACGCACATCCGCAAACTTGGCGGAAATATTCTGGAAGGCGTCGAAGTGAACGAGATCGTCGTCGGGCGCAATCGCGTCGATCATTTGAACACCACGCACGGAACCATGCGTGCGGATCAGTACGTCGTGACCACGGGCGCCGAGGCGCCAAAATTTGCGAAGCCACTCGGTTGCAAGATTCCGATCGTACCCGGCAAAGGTTACTCGATGAACTTTCCGAATTCTGCGTCGACGCCTGTAATCCCAATGATCTTCGAAGATTCGCACGTTGCCGTCACGCCACTGGGGAATGAGTTACGGATCGGTTCGACGATGCAATTGACCGGCTATGATCGCACGATTGATCACGATCGCGTGATGATGATTCGTGACGACGCGCAAGGCTACTTGCGAACGCCGCTTCCCGCTGCGCCCTGTTCGAGCTGGACAGGATGGCGTCCGATGATGGCGGACGATTTGCCGTGCATCGATCAAGTCCCGGCAGCTTCAAACGCGTTTGTCGCTTCCGGCAACGGCATGATCGGCATTTCGACAGCGACCGCTACTGGTAAACTCATCTCGAATCTTGTCTGCGGTGAAGAACCCTTCATCGACCCGACGCCTTTTTCTCTTTCCCGATTCCTGTCACGACGTCCGTGAAATGAACACCGCTCGTGACTCCAAGCGACCCATCACAATATGACCAACGATCCACGCGACACCCAAACTATTTTTCACGGCTGCATGCCCGCGATCATGACCCCGATCGCTCCCGACGGCAGTGTCCGATTCGACGTGCTCGTGGCGAAAGCGTCCCAACTCATTTCTCGCGGAATGAGCGCAGTCGTGTACTGTGGTTCGATGGGTGACTGGCCACTCCTCAGCGACGAGCAACGCCAACGAGGCGTCGCGGCACTCGTTGATGCTGGTATTCCCGTCGTCGTCGGCACCGGAGCTGTGAATTCCGCATCCGCGTGCGATCATGCCGCGCACGCTCGTCGAGTCGGCGCAGCCGGACTGATGGTCATCCCACGATTGTTATCCCGCGGAATCTCGACGGCCGCGCAAGCCGTTCACTTCTCACGCGTGCTCGAGGCTGGCGGTGATTTGCCATCGGTGATCTACAACAGCCCCTACTACGGATACCAGACCAAGGCGGAGCTGTACTTTAGTTTACGGCAAAAACATAGCAATCTTGTCGGTTTTAAGGAGTTCGGCGGTGCGGAATCATTGCGCTACGCGGCCGAGCATATTACCTCTTCACCCGACGGCGGATTGTTGCTCGTCGGAGTCGATACTCAAGTCTACTATGGCATCGTTCACTGCGGCGCGGTGGGTGCAATCACGGGAATCGGGAACTGTTTGCCAGTCGAAGTGTTGCACCTCGTCGAGTTATGTCGCCGAGCAGCCGCGGGCGATCCCCAGGCTCGTGTTCGAGCACTGGAATTGGACGAGGCGCTCAAGGTTCTATCGACGTTTGACGAGGGGCCTGACTTAACACTGTATTACCGATTGCTCGCTGTTCTCGCGGGCGATTCCGAGTACGCGGCACCCGCGGATCCGCATGACCGGTTGAGCAGCGCTCAACACGCATATGCCGAGTCCCAGTGGAAGCTGTTTCAAAGCTGGTACGGCGACTGGGCCGAGTCGGCGCCGGTGCAAGCATCACGGTAACTCCTGCTCGTGCTCGTCTTCCTGCTCCTGCTCGTACGCGATGAGCATCGTGCGACTCATGGATGTCGGATGGCCGCTCGTGGCCGTCCGTCAAATCTCGGGCAAGAGCACTCAAGTGGCGACAGTGATTTGCCGCACGATGCCTAAGCTTGAGGCATACGGCGCGTCTGAAGCAGCCCGATTTTAGGCACGCTCGCCTGCACACTTTGAATCGGATTTCGCGACATCCATTTTCAAAAGATTTCAGTCAAAATCTAGGTGCAGGATTTGAGCCTTACATGCGGTGACCGACTCGATCGTGTGCCCTTGGCCATCCTCTCGGAGCGTGAGCTTAGGATCGCGCACAGAGCTTCCGCGTGAACTCGCAATCGCGATTGCACGTGGTACGAAAGCTGCTATTTCCCAAGCCATGACTTCAATGACCTAGCCATGGAGAACCTTGAGCGATGCGATACGTGCAACACGTGATGATGGGACTGATGATTTGCTTGATGGTTTGCGGATGCTCCGGCGGTGGCGGCAATCTCGAGCTTCCCCAATCGGAAACGGATGAAGCGTCGAACCAGGTCACGATGGACAAGCAACAGGAGGTGAGCAAGATGAAACCGCCGCCGCCGATGCCCGGCAATTAATTGCTTAATTCTGACGTTCCGATCCTATCCCTCCTCGTTTTTAAATTCAGCCAACAAAAATGAATCACCCAATAAAAAACCGCGGTTTCACCTTAGTCGAATTGCTCGTCGTGATCGCCATCATCGGGGTCCTCGTGGGATTGCTGCTGCCGGCCGTCCAGTCTGCTCGCGAGGCGGCACGGCGGATGAGTTGCTCGAATAACTTCAAGCAAATCGGACTCGGTTGGCACAACTACCATGCGGCCTACAACACGTTTGCTCAATCTCGATCATTGACCGTTCCCAACTGGCGCGGGTTAGGGCCGAATGTAGCCTTACTTCCGTTCATTGAGCAACAAGCGTTGTGGGAACAAATCTCGAATCCTCACACCAACGTCGCGGGAACGACATTCGCAGCCTTTGGTGGGTTCCCTTGGGACACCAACTACACGCCTAACCGAACGCAAATTGGAACGCTGAGATGCCCATCGGACCCCGCGCAATCGGTGGACATTGGTCGCTTCAACTATGCGTACAACTATGGCGACGCCAGCTACTGGATCACGTTTTACTGGCCGACCTGGGCGGGTGATGTCGCCGGTCGACGCGGCATGTGGGTTTGGCATCAATCCCAGAAGTTTGCGAGCTGCTTGGATGGTACGAGCAACACGATCATGATGGCTGAGATTGGAACGGACAACGGTGACCGCGCGACGATCGGATCCGCAGCGACGTTTCCCGACACGAACATCGCGATGGAGAAAGAACTCTGCATGACGAGCGTTGATCCGGCGCGACCCAGGTTCTACAAAGCGGCACCGCAGACGGTGCTCGGCTATGACGCGTCGGGTGGGCAAGCGAATAAAGGTCGATGGTGGACCGACTCGGTCGCTAGCAACTCGGGCATCACCACCGTCATCGGCCCCAATGGTCCGAGTTGCATTTACACCCAAGGTCCGAACGATGACTGGGGTGGCGGTATCTTCACCGCGAGTAGCCGGCACCCCGGGGGTGCTCACGTCTTGATGACGGACGGAGCCGTCAAGTTCGTAACGGAGTCGATCAATACGAGCACGGAAGGGATGCAGCCACTCACGGTAACGGGTTGGGGTGTCAATCGTGCCGGGTCACGGAGTCCGTTTGGTGTTTGGGGAGCGATGGGGACGAAAGCCTCGTCGGAAGTGGTGAGTCTCGATTTCTAAATCCGAAGCTCAATGACTCGCACACTCCAGAGCGACGGTTGCTACTGCAGCAGCCGTTGCTCATTTTTTTTGCGTACCCAGCATCGCCTGCCGGGACCGCTGGGTAAGAAATTTCGACTGACGATTGCTAATCAGCAGCGTCCCTGCTTTATTCGCGCTACCGCGTCGGATACCTTGTGGGGGTGAGCGGCCTCGCCTAGCTCTTCCCATGCCCACTCTTTCGACGCTTGTCCAAACTCCCATGCTTCATCTCGTGAAGTCCCTGTTCGCGATAGCCGCGCTCGTGCTTGCATGCGGCGAGAATGTCGTCGGCCAGGAAGCGAAAGTTCCTGACACCATCGCTGCTGGCGAGACGCCGGTGACGAGCGATTCGCCGCTCGCGGAGCCTTCGCTTCCCGAACCGAGCTTGGGTGTGGGGCCTGGCGGGATGCAGCGGCATGTGCCCGGTCGCTGGGCACTGCTTGGCCTCGGCGCCGTGAATCCGACGGATCGAGACGTCGAGGAAACGATGACCGTGATCATCGACGGCGATACGAATCTGCAGTACGCGCGGCGGCTATGGTTGCCGGCGGGTTCTCGGCGCCAAGCTTGGATGCCTGTACGCATACCGGAGGTCAATGACGTTGACCAGCACCAAATTGAAATGACGTCGATCCGCATCCGTGAGGGTTCCGGAGCCACCGAACAGTTCCAGACGGATTTCGTCGGCATGCCGAGCAATACTCGTTCGTTGTTGCTATCGGAGGAGGAGTCACGGGTCGCAATCATGCTCGACCAACGGCCGCCCAATGCGAGTGCGGTGGAAGGAAGTCTGTCTGACGAACAGAACGCTGAGATCGCCGCGACGGTAAATATCGGGCGTGATGCGGCCATCGATTCGGATCGAGACTTGGGGCCCATTTACATCAACGATTACTTGTTGCCGTCGTCGCCCGTGGGTCTTGACGCGATTGATCAAATCGTGATCGCGAGCGATCGGATCATCGACGACACGATGATGCTTTCGCGATTGCAGAGCTGGTTGCAAGCTGGCGGCCAAATTTGGTTGATGGCGGATCGCGTCAGTCCAGAAACCGCTCAAGCACTGCTGGGCGATGTGATGTGCTACAGCGTTGTCGATCGCGTCGAACTCAATGACGTGGACATGACCGCCGAGAACCGCCTCACCGGCACGATTTCGCAGTCGAGTTGGTCAGCCGAGATGCCGGTTGATTTCGTGCGTGTGTTCGCGGAAACCGATGATATCGTTTGCAGCGTTGACGGTTGGCCAGCAGCGTTTCGCAAGCGAGTCGGCAACGGTGAATTGCTCGTCACGACGCTCGGCGCGAGAGCCTGGATCGATCGGGGCCAGCCGCTGCTGATCTACGACGGGATGGCGAGAAAGTTCTTCGGACGACGTAGTCCCGTCGCCGATCCGGCTGCCGAGTTGCGGTCCTTTGTCGACGATGAGATCGGCTACGAGATTCCTGGGCGCCCCTTGGTCGCGACGCTTTTGGGGGTGCATATCCTGGCGGTGGTGGCGGCCGGAGTTTGGTTAGCAAAACGCAGGCAACTGCAGTACTTGGCGGCGGTGATCCCGATTTCGTCGCTCATCGCGGCGGGGATCTTCTTGTTCGTTGGAAAACAGAAAACGGATGCGGTCCCTTCGACGATCGCACTGAGTCAAATCGTTCGTAATCTGCCCGGCACATCCTCGGCGAGCATTCGTTCGATCGCGGCGGTGTACAGCCAGGTGACGCGTCCGCTCGAGATCGTTTCTTCATCCGACAGTATGTCGATGCTCACCGATGGTCTCGAGGATGGTGAAGTGAAACGCGTCCAGTGGGACGATAGCGGTCAATCGCAATGGTTGTACGTCAAGCAACCGCCCGGCGTCGTTCGGCACGTGGAAACGGCAGCGTCTCGAGAGTTCTCGCCGGCCTGGATGGTGACCGGTCACTTCACCAAGCGGGGATTTGAGGGCCGCGTCAAAGGGTTGGAAGCGGATCGATGCGAAGACGCGGTGATCGTTGCTGGAACGTCGCCTTCACTCGCGGTCGAATTTGCCTCCGGATCCGGTAATGTCTTTGCCAGCGACCGCAGCAACGTGCTGACGGCCGGCCAGTACATCAATTCAGCAATCGTTTCGGATGTCCAGCAAGCTCGCCAGCAGCTGCTGCGTCAGATGCTCGTTGGTGATACGCCGCCGTTCGGTCGCGAGCCCATTTTGCTCGTGTGGACAGACCCGGTGGACTCGGGGGTCGAGTTCGCGGACGACTTCAAACGCCGCGGTTCGGCGCTCGTTTCGTTGCCGGTGCTCATCGAACCGAGTGAAGCACAGTCGGAGTTTCAAGTGCCGTCGACGTTCGTGCGCATTGAATCCTACGCTGGCGCACGAGGCACGTCGTCCCTGTTCAATTCACGGTCGGGCGAGTGGATCGAATTGAATCGGTCGGGCGAGGTTGAGGTGCAGTGCATGGTGCCCGAAGCGTTGCTCCCGTGTACACTCAGCCGCGCCGATGTGACGATCAAGATCAACGCCCCGTCGCGCACGCTCGAGATCAAGTGTCTCGTCGATGGCGAGTTCAAAACGGTGATGACGAAGCCGGATCCGAGCGGATTGATAAGGTTCGAGATCGTCGATCCGAAGCTGCTTTCGCTTTCTGAGCAGGGTGGCCTCGTGATGTCCGTCAACGTTTCGGAAACCGAAGCCGAGCGATTGAAAGCCGAAAGCGAGAGTTTGGCCGCTGCGGAGGCCGCATCGTCTGGCGCCTTGGCTTTACCCGCTGATAATGATCCGAGTCGCAGCACCTGGAAAATCGACTACCTTCACGTCGATTTTGAAGGCGTTACCCGTTAATCCTGAGACCGATATGCAATTTATGTCCGTGAACCAACGCGACGGGAGCCGCTCGTGAGCCACTCTGAAACCGTAGTTGAAACCAAAGATCTCACCAAGCGCTATGAAAATTTCACGGCGCTCGATTCCCTCAGCATGCGCGTCGGCAAAGGCGAAATTTTGGGGTTCATTGGACCCAACGGTGCCGGCAAGACGACCACGATCCGCATCCTTGTCGGCTTATCCAAACCGACGAGTGGCACGGCGACAATCGCCGGCGCGGATTGCCTCAGCGAATCGCGAAAGATCAAGCGTCTGGTCGGCTACATGCCCGACGACTTTGGATCTTACAACAACATGCGCGTGTGCGAGTACCTGGATTTTTTTGGTGCCGCCTACGGCATCGGTCGTCGCGATCGACTCAAACGCATCGGTGAAGTGTTGGACATCACCGGCGCGACTTACATGCACGATCTCTATGTTGACGCGCTGAGTCGCGGGATGCAGCAACGGGTGGCGATCGCGCGGACGTTGATGCACGATCCGCAAGTATTGATCTTGGACGAGCCCGCGAACGGTCTCGATCCCCAGGCCCGCATCGATATGCGAGTGATGCTGCTGCGCTTGGCCGATATGGGCAAGACGCTGATCGTGACCAGCCATATTTTGCCGGAGTTGGCGCGGATCTGTAACGTGGTCGCGATGATCACCAAGGGTAAGCTCCGAGCATTCGGATCGCTCGATGACATCATGCGCGACGTCCAGCAGCGCCGCACGTTTGAAGTGATGTTGATTTCGGACGAACACGTCGATCGTGTCAGTGAGACGGTGAAGCAATGGTTGAACCAGCGTGGCGGTGGTGCGGCCATTGATCCCGCGGATGTGGTCACGGCGAAAACGGAATTGATGGTGCGATTCACGACCCAGCTCAATGACCGCGATGTCGCACCGCTGCTCACGCATCTCGTCAACCAAGGTGAGACCGTGGTGCAGTTCCGCGAAATCGCGACGGACCTCGAAGATGCATTTCTGTCGGTGGCCAACGCCGGTGACCAATCGGACGTGGCGGCTTCCGCGAGTGCCGGTCATGCTGCGAGCGGCGTGCAAGTTGCAGGAGCCGACGCGTGATCAATCCGGTCATTCAACGAGAGTTCTACGGCATCCTCAAATCGCCGCGTGCAATGGTGGTGCTCGTTTGTTTAACGTTCGCATTTTCGATCGCGGTGCTCATGCGTTGGCCGTCGGATGCGTCCGTGGACTTGAGTGGTAAACAATCACTCGAAGTCTTTCGCGTCTTCGGCTACGGCTTGCTGGCCGGTGTCGTGTTCCTCGTCCCCGCCTTTCCCGCGACTTCGGTGGTCAACGAAAAAAACC
>JBBSJZ010000203.1:0-9548 GCA_038256795.1 Pirellulales bacterium
CGAAGGGGTGCATCGGTCACCGCGTCCCAGCGCCGCTCGACTTCAATCGCCAGCTCACGCCCCGGAAAGTGAACGCGCGCGGCCCGGCCGCGGACATGCGGACTGATCCAATGGGTGAGCGTCAACAGAATCGCGAAACTAACACCCACGCCAGCGCTTCCCCACGTGACGCGGCGAAACGACAGTTCGCTGCCGATCGATTGAAAAACGGTGAGTAAGCACAGCCCCAGATACGTGAACATCGGCGAGCCCCAGGCCGATCGCAACTTCGCACCCGTGAGTGCGGATGCCAGCAGAGCAATCGCCAGGGGACCGAGCACGACTACTAAAACAAACGTCCGCTGGAAACGCTCTTCGCCGACCAGCGGTTTGAGTTTCCAACGCCATCCCAATAACGGGACGCATAGTAGCAGCATCGCGGAGACCGCCGCCAACTGCATCACCAGGAACTGAATCGGGTGCGTGATGTGGCCGAGCCAATGTGCCGGAGCGGCCGATCGATTTCGGACGTACTGGAGAGTCAGAAAGTCATGTTGAAACAACCATACGAGGTGCGGCAGAACGATTACGGTCGCGGTCGCGAGCGCGAGGTAGGGCCCCGGCGTTTTCCAAACCGCTCGAATCCGCGGATGCACGGCGGCAAAGCCGATCATCGTTAGCGCCAACAGCGCCGCGTCATACTTACTCAGCAACCCCAAGCCGATCGCTGCACCGAGTGCGAACCAGTGGCGTTTGCGATTTTCGGTCGCGCAGCCGTAGAACGCCAGCACCGCCACAGCCCAGCAAGCTTTGGCTGGAAGGTTGTTATTCAGATCAATCGACGAGTAGTGGTAATATGTGCATGCTTCGAGCAACATCGCTGCGGCGAGCGCCGGCCACGGTTCGAGAAATTGTTTGGCTAACCGCCAAACGGCCCAGAAGCAAAGGACGACAAGCAATTGCGAGGCGAGATGCAGCGGCCACAGCACGGGCCCCAGCATCGCCACCGATGCTTCGCAGATCCACGCGGGCAGTGGCGGGTGTTTGTAGTAACCCCATTGCCACTCGTGCCCCCAGAGCACCATCTCTACCGTATCGAGCGTCGCGTTGGGCTGAGAAATCTGGGGAGAGATCGTCCAAAGAGCCAAGTGTAACAGCGCCAGCGCCCAGAAAATTCGGGCCGTCGTCACGGACGCGGCGCACTGTTCTGAGTTCTTCACGTGACCGACCTCCATGATTCTCAATATCCGTAAGCATTGTGCGAGAAAAAGTGGCTGTACGCTGATGCGTTAAAAACCATCCGCAGGGCTGATTCGCGGCGAAAACGTCCGACACTTGTTGTTCGCCGGTTCCTCCGTCAACCCTTCCAACTGTTGGCTCTCAACAAACCGAAGGTTTGTCCCGTATTGCGAGGAAGGTAGTCGGATTGGGTGGTCGAGGCCAAGATCATTCCGAACCTGATCTCACTCGCGCCACATTCGTGCTTGCGATAACGGGCTTTGATTCTGGCTTTGCGACCGGCTACAATGGAAAGGACCTCGCTGACGCGATGCCCTGCCTTTGATGCCGTATAGGCTCGGGGACACACATGTCTCCCGTACTATGCGGTCCTGCCATTCCTGTTGACCTTTGCCGCGTTCCAAATGCTCGACGGCAGGTTGAGCAGCTTCCTGCGGAGCTATTTCCATGACACGACACGAGATCCGTTTCCTGAAGCGGAAGTCGCAATGGTTTCATTGTGGGACGATCATTGTGTTGTGGATGTCGATCGCTCCCACAGCACGGTGCTTGGCTGACGATGCGGAACAAGGGCTACTCGATCGCGGTGCCGCGATCTATGCGGAGTCGTGTGCGGCGTGTCATGGTGAACAAGGCCAGGGCGTGGCGGACTCGTATCCAGATCCCTTGCTGGGTGATTCGACGTCCGGCGAACTCGCGAAGTTGATCGCGGACACGATGCCCGAGGAAGAGCCCGAAGCTTGCGTTGGCGAAGATGCCCAGGCCGTCGCCGCTTACATCCATCATGCGTTCTACAGCGAAGCGGCTCAAATTCGTACCCGACCGCCGCGGATCGGGTTGGCGCGTTTGACCGGTGAGCAATTGCGTCAAAGCCTGGCCGATTTGTACGCCCGGGTTGATGGGGTGGCGAGCACGACCCCAGGGCTCGGGATCGCTGGCACCTATTTCAAGGGTGCCGGTTGGAAGGACGAGAACAAAAAAATTGAGCGGAACGATCCGGTCATCGATTTCGACTTCGGTCTCGAGGGTCCCGGCGAAGGCATCGAAGGTGACGACTTTTATATTCACTGGTCCGGTGCGATCCGGGCGGACGTTAGTGGTCGCTATGAGTTTGTCATTCATAGCAGTAGTGCGTTCGAGTTCTACTTCGGCGATAGCGACCGGATCCTAATCAACAACCGGGTCCAGTCCGGTGACCAAACGGAGTTTCGCGCGTCGCTTCATTTGACGGGCGGCCGCGTCTACCCGATACGCATCGAGTTTTTTCAGCGCAAGCGCAAGACCGAACAACCACCCTCGTCCATTCGACTCGCCTGGGTTCCGCCGAGAGGAATCGAGCACACGATCCCGACCGCCAACTTGCTTCCAGACTGGAACCCGCCCGCATTCCCGTTGCAAACCAAGTTGCCACCCGATGACCGCAGCTACGGTTACGATCGCGGCATCGCCATCAATCGCGACTGGGACGATTCGACAACGTCCGCGGCACTTGAGTTTGCGGAGATGGCAATCAAGGATTTGTGGCCGCGGTACCAACGCAAACACAAGAAAGATGCGGATGAGGATCGCGCCAAGCTGCGCGCCTTCTTGACTGATCTTGTTCAAACGGCGTTGCGAGGCGAGTTGGATGATGCAACACGAAATCGATACATTGATGATCCGCTGGCCACGAGCGAGGATGATTCCATGGCTATCAAGCGAGTCTTGCTGCTAACGCTTAAATCGCCACGGTTTCTCTATCCCCAGTTGGATATGAGCGAGTCGCCGTCGGTCCGCGCGGCTAACCGCGTGGCGCTTGTGCTGTTTGACTCGCTGCCCGCTGAGTCGTGGCTCGTCGATGCTGGACGCAAGGGACAACTCAACAACGAGCAAAAGATTCGTGACGCCGCGACTCGGATGGTGGTCGGCGATCGCGCCAAAAGCAAGACGCGAGCGATGCTCTACGAATGGCTCAATCTTTCGCACATGCCCGATATTTCCAAGGATGCCGAAGCCTTTCCCGGGTTTGACTCCGAGATCGTCGGCGACTTGCGTTTGTCCTTGGATGCCTTTCTTGATGAAGTCGTGTGGAGCGAAAACAGCGACTTTCGTCAATTGCTACAAGCGGATTGGACTTTCACCACCGATCGATTGGCGACGTTCTATGGGGACGCTTGGAAACCCGCCGAGGGAGAAACGGGCAAGATCCAGCGGAGCGTCGGTGATGCGTCGACGCGGCATGGCGTGCTCACGCACCCGCTGATGATGAGCGGGCTGGCGTACTTCACGACCACGTCACCGATCCATCGTGGTGTGTTTCTAGTTCGTCGCGTGCTGGGCCGAACACTGCGACCGCCCAACGCCGCGTTCTCGCCGCTCAGCCCCGATTTGCATCCCGATTTGACGACGCGCGAGCGAGTCGAATTGCAAACGAGCCCCGAGAGTTGCCAAGTGTGTCACGTCAAAATCAATGCCCTCGGGTTCGCACTGGAAAACTACGACGCCATTGGTCGATTCCGCGAGTCTGAGCACGACAAGCCCGTCGATGCGAGCGGTCAATACCTATCGCGCTCCGGCGCGGAGGCGACCTTCAACGGCGCGGCGGAACTTGCCGATTACTTGGCAACGAGCGATGATTGCCACCGCGCGTTTGTCGCCCGCGCTTTCGAGCATTTTGCGAAACAACCGATCGCCGCCTACGGTCCCGATCGACTCGATCGGCTCACCCGCCAGTTCCAAGAGTCGGGCTTCAACATCCGGCAATTGATCATCGAGATCGCCACCATCGCGGCCTCGCAAACACTTGCCACCGATTCACCCGCGTAACGTATCCAACTCAAAACCCATTGGATCTAGCTCATGTCCCAACACTCAACCTCGCGTCGCGACTTCCTCGCTCGTCTCGGTGTCAGCGCCGCCGCAGCCCACTTGATGTTCAACTTGCCGAGCCTCGGTTGGGCAGCGACGGCCAATCGCAAGAAGCGGCTGGTGATCATGTTCAGTCCGAACGGAATCATCCCCGAACATTTCTGGCCGGACGAGCAGGGCCCGCTTGCTGACTTGAAACGGATCCTCCAGCCGCTCGATCCGTTCAAGTCCCAAACACTGACCCTTCACGGTGTGTGTGACAAGATCAAGGGTGATGGTGACGGGCACATGCGCGGGATGGGATGCTTGCTCACGGGCATCGAGTTGTTCCCCGGCGATATTCAAGGCGGTTCGGATACGCCGGCCGGTTGGTCCCAGGGCATCTCGATCGACCAATACCTCAAGAATAAGTTGCAAGCCGATGAAGCCACGCAAACGCGTTTCGGATCGCTCGAGTTCGGTGTGATGGTTCCCGATCGCGCCGACACGTGGACGCGAATGTCCTATGCCGGGCCGAACCAACCGCTCGCGCCAATCGACGATCCCTACCAAATGTTCGACAAGCTTTACGGCCAAACGAAGAATCGTGAGTTGCTCGCCAGCGTGTTGGATGAGTTGACCGCCGACTTCAAGAAGGTCGAAGCGATTGTGAGCGTCGAAGACCGCCGCATGCTCGAGCAACACGTCGACATGGTGCGAGAAGTCGAAAAGGAATTGCAACAAGAACGGAAACTCGCCAGCGAAAAAGCGGACATCGGCCACGCCGTTCCCGATATGCCTTCCAATGTCGAAGACAAGAACGACAACATGCCGCAAATCAGCCGCATGCAAATCGAGCTGATGGTGAACAGTTTCACTGCGGATTTCACCCGCATCGCCACCTTCCAAATCACCAACAGCGTCGGTGGCGCCAAGATGAAGTGGCTCGACATCAACGAAGGCCACCATGAGCTGTCGCACGAACCGGACAGTAACGAAGCGGCGTACGAAAAATTGATCAAGATCAACACGTGGTATTGCGAGCAAGTCGCCTACCTCGCCAAACGTTTGAGCGAAACGCCCGAACCGGGAGGTCAAGGTTCGCTGCTGGATAACACAACGATCTTGTGGACCAATGAGCTTGGCAAAGGAAATTCACACACGCTCAACGACATCCCGTTCGTCATGGTCGGTGGCGGACTCGGCTTCAAAACCGGTCGTGCTCTCCAGTACGACAAAGTCGCCCACAACCGGTTCCTCCTCAATATCGCCGAGGCAATGGACCATCCCCAAGCCACCTTCGGCAACCCTGACTACTGCGGCGATGGACCACTCACCGGATTGACGGGGTAGACGGTAGGCCTGCTTTCGCGCACCGCAAAGGGATGCAGTTCACTTTTTCGATTTTCGAGACGAAGTGCGTAGGCCGGAACGAGGCTTCGGAAGTTCCGGCATCGTCATGCCGGATCTGCAACGCGTGCCGCGTCTTAATCCGGCCTACGTCGTACCCGCCATCGACTAACCGTCAAAACCGCGGTGTGCGCGCGGCCAGAACTTGGCTGCCGATTTGAATCGCCAGACTGCCATAGACGAACCACTGGATGAATCCGGACATCGTCGATAGACCTCCGCCCGAGGCGATCGTGGTCAGCAAGCCGATCCAGGGCAACAGGGCTACCACGAGCGATGCGGCGCCGACGCCCCAGCGAGCTTTTGCCGTATTTTGGTTCATCGATGCCGCCGTTAGCACCGCGACGACCATCCAGTAAACGGCCCCGATCATGCCCGCCTCGAAATGAAAGAATGTCAAACCGGCGATGAAGGTGATGATTCCGAGCGTTAGGAATATCGCGATCAGGTTCGATGTCCAGCGCTCGATGCCGTTGAGCAAATGACGCCCGAACGGATGGAACCGCAGTAACGTCCGCATCAGCGGTGTTGCAATCCAGGTGCTCAGCGCGAACATCACGTACAGCATCACGATCACTGTCGTGAACGGCTTCAGCACTGGGATTTGTTCCGCGACCCGATTGATGTTGTTCGCGAGCAACCACAAGCCGATCATTAGCGCAAACGCCATCTGTCGATTCATCCGTCCGAGCCAGACGAAGTAGCGATAGAGCGTGCGATAGAGAAAGTTGCCTGAATTGATCGCTTCGATCATGCCGCTGCGTGCGAACTCGTCGGTCGGATCCAATCGCAGCGCTTCGCGAAACGAAACTTGTGCTTGTTTGTATTCGCCGCGATTCAAGTGCGCGAAACCGACGGCGGCGTGTGCAGCCGAGTCATCGGGATCGCGACTCAATTGTGCACGTGCCGCTTCAATCGCGTCGCCGCCCCGGCCGAGTCGATCAAGGGCGAGGCTGCGGTTGTTCGTGCATCCGCCATGCTCGGGGTCGACCTGCAGCCCAGCCTCGGCCGCCGCCAGCGCCTCGGCATACTTCCTTGATCGCAGCAGCGTCACCGCCACGATCGAATGAGCGTCGGCATCGTACGGATCAAGCGCAATCGCGGTACGGCCCGCCGCGAGCGCCGCCGCGTGATCACCACGTTGCAATTGCACAACGGCCAAGGCAAAGAAGCCGACCGGATCACTCGGGTCCGCCGCGATCGCCAATTGGGCATGACTCGTTGCCGTGACCAGTTGCTGGCGATGCTCTTCCGTCCGGGCACGATCGCCGATGCGATCGTCTTGGGACAGCGCGAGCGATAGCAGTGCGTGGGCGCGAACGTTCTCTGGGTCATCCGCGAGCAGCCGACGTAGTTCTTGCTGAGCCGCTTCGAAACGCCGCTGGCCGAGTAACAACGAAGCACGCTGCAGCAGCACATCATTGGGGTCGCTCGTCATCAACGTTTTACCTTCAAGTAATCGAGCACTTCGTCGTACACGCCGCCCTCATTCGCATACAAGGCGTGATTGCGGGCGGTCGCAAACCATTCGCTCACCGTCGGCCGAATCGTTTTCAGCACCGTGAGCAAGTCGCTCGTCGTGATCGGCTTGGGCATTCCCGATGCGATCGCCTCCGATAATTTGAACTCGACACAGGCATCGATGACCGCTTTCAAATCAGCGCCTGAAAAACCGTCCGTTTTGGCCGCGATCTTGGCGTAGTCGACGCAGTCCGTCGGCTTTCCTCGCAAGTGAATTTTGAGGACGGCTTCGCGACCGACGGCATCCGGTGGCGGCACGAAGATCACACGATCGAATCGTCCGGGTCTGCGAAAGGCACTGTCCAGATGCCAGGGGGTGTTCGTCGCCGCGAGGATCAAGACGCCTTCGTTATTGGTCTCGACGCCATCGAGTTCACTCAAGAATTGGTTGATCATTTGCCGCCCGCCGCTCCGCCGCATATCGCTGCGACTCGCCCCGAGCGCGTCAACCTCGTCAAAGAACAAGACGCACGGCTTGCTGCGTCGGGCGCGATCGAAGATCGAATGCAAGTTCTTCTCGCTGTTGCCGATCCACATGTCGAGAACGTCGTTGATGCCGACCGATAGAAACCCGGCTTTGACTTCACCCGCCGTCGCCCTCGCCAGGTGCGTTTTACCGCACCCCGGCGGACCATAGAGCAAGATCCCGCCGCCGATTTTCTTGCCGTAAGCCGCGTACATTTCGGCGTGCTCAAGCGGATAGAGAATCTTCAACCGAATCTGTTCCTTGACCGCTTCCATGCCGCCGACCGATTCGAAACCTTCACGGATGCGTGACTCGATGATCGGCAACGACGGGTCCGAAGCCGCTTCGTCATCGTCTTCCGATTCGCTCCATGGCCCGCCGACCGCGTCTGGCATCTGGCCCGACTCAGTCTCATTGAAGTCTCGCAGTCCAAGCAAACTTTCCAGCTCCACGTCACGTGCCGACTCATCCTGCTGCACCGCGTCGCGATAGGTCGCGACGGCGCCACGAATATCGCCGCGGCGTTGTTGCAGTCGGCAATGCAGCAGCATCACCGCGGCATCACCCTCGGAATCCTTCAGCAGCGTTTCCACGATCGCGGCCGCGTGCGAGTCCTTGCCGCGACGAAAGAACATTTCGGCCATCAACAGCTTCATCGCCCGCCGCGTCGGAAATCGACCCACGGCCTGTTTAGCCAGTTCCTCGGCTTCGTCGTCACGCCCCAGCCGGCAAAGCAAATCGATCAGTTGACGGAGCAGTTCAACATTACCCGGCGCAGCACCGACGGCGGCACGCAGCGCATCGATCGCAATTTGATGAGAGTCCATCGGTAAGCTACTTTCCCGTCTTCGAATCACGATCGTCAACCCATCCAAAATCACCGCTGGCGGCGATTCTAACCTGCTCGTCGTGCCAGGTGTGCGGCGTGTGCCGTAGTCCGTTGCGTGCTGGTGACCCCAGCGATTAAGCTCACGGATGAAGCCGTCAGATTGTTGCCGGTCTCTCGAAGCGCCAACCATTCCACCCGCTTTGATTCGGGCCGCTTTGATGCGAGCCTTTTAATTTATGGAGCTCAACGAAGTGTCACCATTCTTACGAAACATCGTCCTTGTTGCGGTGTTTGTCCCTTGGTTTCACTCGCCCAGTGCCGCGGAGGTTGTGGTTCGAGTGAGCGCTAACTCGGGGACGGAAGCCACGTCGAAGTGGGTTGGCAACGGTCTTGATCCCGTTCGTGGCGATGATGCGGGGAACTTGGCATCGATCCGAATTCTCGCGGGCCGAGCCGATCAAAACGGAGCTTCGGTTTCGGCCCTTCGCGACGGAGTCCTGCCCGATCAAGAAGATCAGCCGAGCAAGAATTTCTTTTTCTCTGGCGACTCACCGGGACAACTGCTTTACGACTTTGGTAGCCCCATCGAACTCGACAAGGTACGGAGCTATTCGTGGCACCCCAGCAGCCGCGCGGCACAGGTCTATTCGCTCTACGTTCCCAAGCATCGCGATGGAGCCGAAGGTGTCGTGGCCAATACCGCCATCGACAAGGAAACCCTGGAAAATGATTGGCGATTGATCGGCGAAGTTGACACACGGATGTCGCACCGTGACGCGGACCAAATTGAGGTCGAGTTCGCCAGTCGTGACGGCAAGTTGATCGCCTCGACTCGCTACATTTTGATGGTGGTGCAGCCACCGGGTACCCGTTTCGGTCAAACTTTTTATTCGGAAATCGACTTTCTCGACGGACGGTCGCATCCCCCGGCTGTGGAGAGTGTGCCTGTACCGTTGATTGACGATTTAATCATCGCTGAAAAGTACACCCTCCACTTCGATTACACCGAAGTACCCGCGTTGGAGACTTGGATCCAACAAGATCTGGTTCCGGCATGCGAGGTTTGGTACCCGCGGATCGCCCAGCAACTCGCCAGCGAAGCGTATCAGCCGCCCGTCGAGTTCACGATCAAATTCGTCGCCGACATGCGCGGCGTCGCCTACACCAGCGGCAAAGACGTTTTTGGTTCCGGAACTTGGTACCAAGCCAATTTGGACGGGGAGGCAACCGGCAGCATCGTGCACGAACTCGTCCACGTCGTCCAACAGTATCCGGGCG
>JBBSJZ010000204.1:0-9527 GCA_038256795.1 Pirellulales bacterium
GAATACGATCTCGTGCGACTCGCCCGGCAAGTTGTCGAGCACCGCACCGACTCGTCGAAGCAACTCCGGCAACACGGATGCTTCGTTATAGACGGCAATCGCGACGGAAACTTTCGACCCGGTCATGTTTACTTCCACGCAACCGAGAATGTGGGTTCCGGTTCGACACCCTGTGCCGTTTCTCGAGTGAAATGCTCAACGTTGGGAAACCGCGACACGAGCGATTGTGCCAACTCGATGGGCAGCGGTCCCGAGAATTCGCCACGCCAATGGAAAACGACCACTTCAATGTCATTCTCATCGAGCATCTTGACGATCCGCGTGATCCGCTTGTCCAAGTCACCAAGATAGTCGGACTCGAAGAATTCGTAGAACGAACGCGTCGGATTTCTGCGATTGGCGAGAAAGTAAATTTCGGGACAATCGACGGTCGCGTAGATCGCGGCGCCATCACGTGAATGCTCTTGGATCGATTTGACGACGTCGGTATAGAGCTTGGCTTGGCCCGCCGAAACGCGCAGCCCGCATCGTGGTAGCGACAGTGTTGTGTTTTGGTCGTCTGCGACATAGCGGACGCCAATCCGTTGCACGCGGCCATGATTGAGCCATAGCAGGGCAACGCCGAGGAAAAACATTGCGACCGAAAGATGCAATTGAATCGGCGGCCGATCTTGTTTCATCACCGCCGCCACAATCGCCAGGATAACGATCGGCGCGGCGTAACAGAAGTAGATCGCGAACGAATACGGGAACTGCACCAGGCTCGTCATCGCGGCCATCGCCAGCAACAAAAACAACATCCGCTCTCGCGCCGTCAATGCCGACACGGATGTGGGGGTGCGCAGCAGCATCACGATGCTGACGAGCGTCACGAGTGGAATGAGCGGACGGGTGCTATCCCACATCAATCCGTACACCGGACTCTCGTAAGAAACCAGAATTGCAAAAACGCAAACGATCCAAGCCGAGGCAGTGAGCCAAATTTGATTCAATCGTTGACCGATCATCATGGGAACGATGAGCAGCAGCGCATAAGGGATCACCGCGACGAGCGAACTCGTCGGCGGCATCGCGTAATCCGCGAATTGCATCCGTTTTTGGGGAAGAACAAAGACGCCTTCGAGCCAGGTTCCGATTCCGCCCGCGGCAGCGTACGGGATCAGGAAGATCAGCACCGGAACCGAAGCCGCGGCCAAG
This sequence comes from Pirellulales bacterium, assembly GCA_038256795.1. GTDB lineage: Bacteria > Planctomycetota > Planctomycetia > Pirellulales > Pirellulaceae > JBBSJZ01. The sequence continues at coordinate 1,198 of JBBSJZ010000204.1, forward strand.
AACGTTGTCACCACAAGGGTCAATCGCTTCATCCGCTGCGTTGACGTTCCGCTGCCTTGCCGAAATTGATTGATGATCAAGAAACCAGCTAGCGCGGCACCGGGCATTACAAAGTGAATCAAGTCCATGAGACTCGGTCGACTTCGTACCAGCATCAAAAGCATCGCTGTGAAGCACACGAGCGACATCGTCACAAACGCGGAGAACCAAGTTTTTCGTCGTTGTGGCAACGATTCGTCACCGACGAGTTGTTGGTCGCGATACACCAAGTAAAGCAGCCCGGCGGCGATGTAGTAGAGCCCGGCAACTTTGATGAGAAACGACAATCCGCCCATCACGCCCGCGAGGACGAGCCAACGAAGACGACTCGTTTCATCGAATTTGATCAGTGCTAGCGTCCCGAAAGCCGCGAAGCAGAGGTTGTACCAAGACGGCAGCGGTGCGAAATAATTCGGAACGCTCCAAGCGATCGCGAGCCACGTCACCAGCGCGGCGCACCACGCTGGGACGAATCGAATCGCGATTAAAAACGCTGCCGCGGCGAGTCCGACCGAAAACATGTGCAGCACTGCGCGCATCGCCAGTGAATTGACGCCCAACGCTTTCATCGCCAAGGCATGCAGCATCGCTTGGCCGCCGGTGTAGGGATCATCGAAGTCGAGATGCGGTAACTCGCCCTCCAAAACCCTCGTCGCAGATTGGCCGAGCAATCCCTCATCATGCGGAATCCAACCCTGGTCGTTCTGTGCCCCGAGGTAGATCGCGACACTGGCAAGCGTTACGACCAACAAGGGCCAGCGAGCGTGAAGCAATGACATGGACGGGACTCGATGACGGGCGCGGAGGCGGGCCGCGGGGAAGATCGACTCAGTGATTCGTCGCCGCAAGCGAACTGCGGCACACCATCACGAGCGCGTCGTAGGGGATGTGGAACAGATCGTTACGGTGCGTCGACACGACATCGGCAAAGATACCAGATGCGAGCTCAACATAAGCTTCGCGACGACGAACGAATTGGCCCCGATCGTGGTTCAGCAGAAAGCGGCTGATCGCCGACATCGAATCGACGTAACAACCGTCCAGCGTCATTACGCGGCCATTGCCGGTCAAGCATGACGCCAAAATATGTAGTAACTCGCATGCCGTCGAATCATCGAGATGATGAACAACTCCGTTCAGCAACACTAGATCGAACTTACCCAGCTTTGCGGCACGTGCGGCGGTCAATTCCATGCAATGAAACTCACCCCGATCACCGTAGTGTTGTTGTGCATGGTCGATGTAGCGACGATCGATATCGAAACCGACATAGTCGACGGGTGGCAGGTAGTCGACCACAAACCCAGGACCACAACCGACATCGAGCACGCGCTCGCCCCGCAGCGGAAACGCGAACTCGTCGAGGCACCGTTTGCGAGCACGCTTGGCACCGATCGCGGTTTGCAGCGTCATGTAAACCGCCGGAAAATCCAGGAGTGACTTCATCGCACCGATTCTAGGACACACTGTGCCGGGGGAACATGGGCAACAAAATGGCCACGATGAGAAGCGCCGCCGCCACCGGCATCGGTGCCACATACAAGCTGCACACGGCCAGCACACCCAACCACCAAGCGGGATGGTGCAGAATCGGCAGCACGTAGCAGCGGAATCGCCACACGAGCCCAATCATTGCCACCACCAGCAAAACGGTCAGGCAATTGGCAATGAATTGGCGAAGCGGCGCAGTCGTGCTGAGTCTCGGCCAAAGGATCTCCGGAGGCGTGTTGTTGGCAGGTACCCGGACGAGTGCGACCCGGGTAAAACCGTCGAACCCAAGCACATCGAATCGTGACGCCAGCGGTGCCCGCGAAGTCGTTGAAATTGCTTGATCCGCCATGAAGCGTTCGATGAAAACACCCAGCCGACGTTCGCAATCGATCCAACGAGAAGCCTCAATTCGATCCGCCATGTCCTCACTTTCGGGGCTCGTGGTCATCTCGCCCTCGCGTTCTGCGGAGTCCAACAACGAAGTGAAGTCAACGTATCGGCCACCGATCCGCGACAGCTCGACGTAGCGTTGAACCCACGGAACCAACCATGTCGTGATTTCATCCGTCGGTCGCTCTGCCAAGTCATCGAACGATCGCTCAACCGATTCGACCACCGAAGTCGCTTGTGCGAGGGCGTAAGCTCTCGTATCGAGAGAAGTCTCGGCTCCGGGTATGAGGGACGCAGTCAACTGCTCGGTCGCACCCCAAGAGTCCGCCGGCGACGTGGTGGCTGAGAGCGGAGCGCTGGCGTAGATACTCACCCAGGCCGCAGGTTGACTGAGGTCGAGGATTCTCGCCATGTAGTCGTCTTTGGATGGCCGCGGTGTCGGCAACTGATAGAGCAACTCAACGCTTTGAGACAACCGGTCGAGCGACAAGGGGACTTCGACTCGTGAGGAACTAGGGAAACGAGTACCACTCACGGCCTGATTCGCGGACCAAGTCGCGACCACGATTGCATCGCTAGGCAACTCGATATTGATACTCGTCAGACCTGCGGGGACGAGATCCCACCTCGCCAGCACCAGCGTCGAAGATTCCGCGAGGTACACTTGCGTCTCGCGTCCGGTGATTGCCGCGTTCGACTTTTCTCGGGGCAAGGACGTCAACTCGATTGACCAACCCGGCCCGGTTGCGTTGTACGTCGACCTTTGGCTCGCGACGTGTTGGAACGCATTTTCATCAATGGCGGTTTGCCAGTTCTGAGGCAACTCGACGGTCGCGACTGCACTCGTCCGCCACGCGATCAACTCGTTGGTCAGTCGCGACGGCACCGAGACCAAAATTCGCCGCCGACCACCACCGAGCACGGCAACCGCGGGCACACTGATTCGGCCCTTGTCACTGCTCTTGAGTTGGCCACGAATTGTCAGCATCGCGGCAGTTTTGATGGTCGAATCGCACTGGATCCGAATCACTTGCAGCGCCGGGTCCGTCGACGGTTGTCGCGACCAAGTCGTCGTCGGGATCACTTCGAGCGACTCGCACCAACGCGTCGGCACTTCGACATCAATGAAATCGGGACTGGTACCGGACACGATTTCAATACGTGTTTCCATGCTCCATCGGCCGTCCTGCCACGACAGCATGATCAATTGGTTGGTATTGAATCGATTCGATTGAGCCGACGCTTCGAAAACCCCACCGGGAAGCGATGGCTTTGTCTTGTTCTGCTGCGCCGGCCCCTTGGAAGTCGGCGGCTCAACACGCTGCTTCACTTGCTCGGCCGACTCGTCGGTTTGCCAGGTCGCAACGGGAATCCAGCCGGAGGCAAGCAGTTCTGCATCGCTGGGCCGCGTCACAACTGGGCCAATCGACGCTGATGAGCGAGAGTCCAAAGCCGTTTGCCGCGCGATCGCATCCACATTCTCCAGCGGCGATGACGTGATCGTCTTCACTCTCGTGGTCGAGTCACGCGACAAAGTGTAGGTGTCTTGAGAATTGCAGGGTGGAAGCACTTCGAACCGTGGCGGTGTGAAGCGACCGCCCGCCGATAACGCCATTGTCGCAACGGCTGTGATCTCGATCGGATTACTCTTGGGAAGTGGTCCCAGCACCACTTCGCTTTGATCGCCGTTTTGAAGTACCGCCGCATCGACGCGAATACCGTTGATGGCGAGGGAAAGCAACTCCACACCGCGCGGAATGCGCAACGTCCTTGATTGCGAGTGTCCTTCGCCAGTCGTCACGACGGCGCGGTATTGCAATTGAAGATCGGTGGTCGCCACTTGCAAATGGTGCCGAGAAACCAGCGACGTTGATTGCGTCGGATTCCGCATCAATACGATCGGCGGAACTAGGTCGGTGGCACTAAATGCTTGGTCGATTTGGTCCCGGTAACCGGCCCAAGCTGAGACGAATTGTTCAACCGACAGCGCTTGCACAGGCACACGTTTTACCGGTGTCGCACGAATCATCGGATCGCTGTGAATGGCCACCCACACGGGCGTCGGCGCAGACGGCACCGCGAGCGTGATGTCAGGAATCGACATCGCGATCGGCTCATCACTCGTCGCCGGATCATTGATTTGCGACGTTTGCGTCCACAGCATGCGAATTGGCGCCGGGCTATCGGTGATACTCGCAAGCTCGAGCTGGCGACGCATCGGACTAATCATCTCGTTGGCAACGAGCCGCCAAGTCGGTGAGGCGAGCGTGGGCATGGTTGCATCCGAGATCACAAGCTGGATGGTTTGACCGTTCGCTATCGGCGCGAGCGGTGTGATCTCGCAATCAATTGCCGTCTGGTTCTGGCCACAATGAATCCAATATCGGCGAGCAATACTTTGGCCGGCGACACGCTCGATTTCGTCGCGAGCCACGTAGCGCAGCGCGATACGATTGATGGGTCCAAGGTCCGCGGTGCTGCGCCGCAAATCCGAGTCATGGACGACTCGTCCCGACGCACCTTCAATCGTGACGCTATCGACACCGCGATCCAAGTCGACGGTCAATCTTGCCGCATTGATCCGCGGGATCGCCAAGTCAACTTGAATCCCTTGGGGAGTGACTTCAACGTTCGCAATGAGTGTTAAACGCAACCTGAATAGATTCGCAGGCGGAACCGTTACCACGATGGAGGCTTCGTCAAACGGAAGGAAACGTACGATTCGATCATCATCCACGCCCACCAACTCGACCCGGCGAACCGCTTCGCTGCGGAGCGGCAGGATGATCTTCGACGTGGCACGATCGACTCGCACCACGTATTCGACGAACACCGATGGCGGCGACACGATCGATAGGTCTCTCAAGGGTTCGACCTTGATTCGATAGTCGGCAAATTGGAACCGCACCTCTTCCGTCACATTCAACTCAGGCTCACGCCGCAAACTCGCTTCCACCGATTCTGGCACATAAACTTTGTCGCCAACGCGTCGACCGTCCTCGTCGACCGGAACGAGCATCATGATGGCTTCCGTGGACATACTTGCTCCCGGCTCGGTCGTCACAGCTCCCGCGGCGTTCTCAACAGGTCTCGTCGCGTCCACCTCTTGAGCGGACAAGCATGAGCGTGATTCGGGAATCAACGAGGATCCTGAGACAATCACCGCGAACAACCACCCGATGATCCGTGGTGCCTCGATCGAGAACGAAGTATCTTGGCCGGAACGGAGCGAATCTTGCTCGCGGACCGACCCTTGCGTGCCAAGATTCAATGAGTCAGTGGCACCGCTCTGGCGCGTTGACAGCCAGTGGTGATAGTCAATCGAAGTGCTGAGCAGTACCGCGGCACTGGCGGGCAGCACCAACCATCCGATCACGGCGAGGGACCAGGGAGCCCATAAGAACGCGACGGTTACCGCGAGCATCACCAATGCAGTAACCAGAGATGCACTTCGACGAGCGATCCACCAACCCAGCGCAAACACCATCAGCGCCGTCCACCATCCCATCGCCAGCACCACATTATGATGCATCACCATCCTGCGAGACTCTGGATCGACCTCGAACTGGCTGGTCGTATGATCGGTGCCCGCTGCAGCGCCCAACCAAATGGATGCCGGCAAAAACGAGTCGGCGCTGGCGACGAGAATAGAACGTTCGCTCACGACAATTCCGTTCACGTCGATTCGCGGAATTCGACAATTTCGCCACCAACCGCGGAACGATTGATTGCGTGTCCACAGCACACGAAGTGTCTGGCGGTCAGCACTCGGGGGAATCGTCACGCTCGATGGCGTGGATGAGTAGTCGCTTAAGAGCACGGAATCACGAAACACTCCACCGCAATGAAGTTCGGGAGAAAACTCAATGTGAATCGGCTGAGTTGCCGAAACACTCAATCTCAACTCGACCGCGTCCGTTCCACGGCTCGAGGCCAAGACGCGAACAAACTTTTGGAACACCAAGTTCACATTCGCATCGTGGCCAGCATTGGCGACGGAAATCGACGGTTGATCGACGGGATCGTAGCGGAGTCGCATCATCACCGCGTCATTCAGCGCGGAACGAACGCCTGGCGGCGCTGGCTGGGCGTTCGCCGAGAATGTGTCAATCATTGCATCACCGTTGCGATTCGATCCCAACGCGCCCGACTGCGGTGGAACGTCCGCCTGGGACTTCGACGGAGATATGTCCGGTGATGAAGTCGCTGCCGTTAAGGGGACACGGATGACCGTCGCACTGCGATCAAGAATCTCGATGTCATCGCTTACCAACAACTCGGCGTTCTGGCTCGACGCCTCGAGCACGTGTGGCAACGCAATTTCTAGGATTTGAGGCGATGGATAGCGGCGACGACCCACCAAAGTTTTACCCCGCAAATCGCGATTGGTCACATCAATTTTATAGATTCCCGCCGTGTCCGCATCGTCGTGCGACACGGATGACAGCGGCAAGCTGACCGGAGCCACGTCGCTCGACGATTGCAGCAACCATTGAAATGGCGGCCGACCCTGGGCGTCACCCGTGGCGATGGCGAGTGATGGCAACAGCGGGTTCGCCGCATCCGTCTCAAGCTCGAGCGTTTCCACCCAATCGTCGCCATCGCGGCGAATCGAAAAGCGGCTCGATAAATTGAACGAAACACTCGGCAATTGGGCACTGAGAACCGGTGTCTTCATCAATTCCGGTCGAAAGATCAGCGTATCCGACGAGACGCTGCCAAGAAATGCGAGCTGTTCCACCGTCAACGATTCCGTCGTCAAACGCGAGACGCGCATCGTCGTGTCACCGCTCCACTTGAGCATACTCGGCGGCACCATCGCGACCGTCATGGTGCCACGCAGATCGTTCATGCGGAGAAACCAACTCGGCGGGATCGTGATTCCACGATCGATCGGCGGTGGGCGATGCGAACCGACCGCTTCGACGACAATTCGGCCATCAACAACATCCTCAGCTTCCGGCCAGAGTGTGACCGTGCCTGTTCGCGAATCAAAGTCCAACGTTTCGATCAAGCGTGCCGAGTTCGGCAACGACATGGAGATCAAGTTCCAATTCTTTTGAAGGCGAAACACGAGCGGCTCGAGTCGCTTGCGATCCGTCGCGATCCAGAGTCTCGCGCGAGCTTCGAAGACGCCTTCACCGAGACTCATCACAACCATCGAGTCATACGTGCTCAGTGGTTGCCGAGTCATGAGTCGCACTCGAGACCAGGCCTCGTGGGGACGGTTCGCGATCGCCTCGTATGACGCCGTCACTCCCGTGTTTGTCGCATTCTCCAGTGGCATGCCGTTTGCGATTATCGGCGGTCCATCCGCTTGCACGAGCGAGATAGAACCGAGTGATTCACCCGTCGGAGGAAGCGTCGCAGGATCACTAAATTCACGTTTCCAAGCCGCTGGTAATTGCCACGATACGACTTGAATCGGATCGGTGATCTGCAATTGCGATTTGTCAGTCGCCGCCGTGTGCATCACTCGTGGAGCCAACCACGTCGGCATCGGAAGTGAACACCAACCGGTCGCCGGATCCCACGTACTGAATCCCGATACATTCACCGTCGCGATCATTCCCGGACGCGGCGCCGAGGCGGCCGATGCCGCCAATTCAACCACTTGCGCGTCGGCGGTGCGAAGGAGCGTCTTGATGGGCATGTCAACGGAGTCGACGCTCACCGAAAGGATCGTCGCACCCCGCACGAGGATCGGTGGGTAGGTTTCTCGCGACGGAAACTGCACCGTCATCCGGCACGTCCAGTTCACGCCACTGGGATCAATCTCGTACTGGGTCGACGTCCGCCGAACCACGATCGCTTCACTCTCAAGGCTCTCGTCGATCGTGCGCACCTTCAATCGAACCAAACTCAATCCGCCTGCATCGATCACCCACCACTGGACATCGGCGTCGGCATCCAAAGAAGTCGCCGTCGGCGGTGGCGCAGGCAATTGTCGGAGCACCCCATCGAGTGTTTCGAGAACGACATCGCGTGGCGTCGCCAGTTCAATTCGCGTTTGGGGCGAACGCGGAATTTGCAGATCAAACTCACGCGACAGACCTCGCTGAACTCCACGCAAGCTCCACACGAACGATAATTGCGAGTCACCATCAACGAACGCCGAAAGTGACCCATCGGACTGCGATTCGAAACGCGGCAACGAATCATTCGTCACGACACTGCGAGTCGGCAAGGGATCGATCGCAAAGTTTACCTTTCCGAGCGGTTGCTGGACGACCGAAGTGCCTGAGTATTGGATGTCAATCGTGGAACGATCGCTAACCAGCGTATCGCCACGAAGTCGAACGAGATAATTTGCACTGCGTATTTGTGCCGATTCGGGAACCGCAACGACGGGCGCGACTCTTGCTTCAGCTTCACGAAGCTTCGCCAGCGCCATGGGAACGTAGTGATCC
>JBBSJZ010000205.1:0-9524 GCA_038256795.1 Pirellulales bacterium
CGCGAGCTGGAGATTCGATTTTAAGTTCGGTGCGAAGCCACTCGAAGCGGTCGCCAAGCCATTGATGTTGGATTTGATCGATCACCTCGGGCTCAGCTTGGCGAGCATGAACAAGTGGGAAACGAGCATCAGTGACAACAGCCTGTTCATCAAGGGTGAATTGAGCGTTTCGGACATTCGGGTACTGTTGTCGGTTTTGGCTCAGTCACCTGAAACCTTGGACCGCATCGACCTATCGGCAAAATCGCCGACCTCACCCAACGTAACACTCACCAAAGCTGATTCAACCAAGATGCACTATGATATGCTCATGAAAATCTTGCGAGACATTACCCATCCCAGCGATTCGATTTTGACCTCCGGCGCGAAGGCAAACTATTTGGAACGATATGCCCGCAAGATTGATAACTTACCAATCTTGAACGTGGACGAAGATATGCTGAAAGTGAGTGCCGAAGTCGCGATGCGTTTGCGAGTCCAATCCGAGCGACTGCGAGGCAATCAAATCAAAGCCAGCACCTACAGCGCCAACGAAACCTACGTCGGTTACAACTCGTACGGCTACACAGTGCGTTACGGATTGTCGGAGCAGCAGGTCGCACAGCAGCTCGGTCGGGCCAATTCCGCGCTGACGGGTGCTGAACAAAAGACTCAAATTTCGAACATGATCGCGGACTTGCGTCGCCAACTCACGCAGCGCTACCAGGTTGAGTTCTAGTCGATCAGCCAGGCCAGTTGTTTACTCAATCGGGTGACTGCCACTAAGCGATCAGGCGATAAAAAATCGCCGCGAATGTTGCACCGGTGATCGGGCCGGCGACGGGAACCCAGGCGTAGCTCCAATCACTATCACGCTTATTCTTCATGGGGAGGAAGTGGTGGACGATTCTGGGGCCAAGGTCGCGTGCCGGATTGATCGCGTAACCCGTTGTTCCTCCGAGCGATAGGCCGATGCCGAAGACGAGCAACCCGACGGGCAGCAAACCGAGCGAGCCGAGACCCAGCACCGGGTCCGTATCAAGGGGTTCCGTGCCCGACATCAAACTCGGTGTGACCATCAAGAAGATTGGAAAAATCAATGCGAACGTGCCCACGGCTTCGCAAAAGAAGGCTTGCTTCAGGTTTCTGATGGCGGGTGAAGTGCAGAAACATCCGAGCTTGGCGTCGGCATTTTCCGTGACGAGAAAGTGTTCGCGATAGAACAGGTAAACCATCGTCGCCCCGAGCATCGCGCCAGCGAACTGGGCGGTGATGTAGCCGAGGGTGTTCGCGAAGCTGAGTTTTCCAGCGACGAGCATCGCGATACTGACGGCCGGATTCAAGTGCGCTCCGCTGAAGGAATCGGCACAGAACGCAGCAATGTAAACCGCGACACCCCAGCCGGCGGCGATCACGATCCAGCCGCTGTCGTTACCTCCGGTCTTATTCAAACTGACGTTCGCACACACACCGCCCCCGAACAGTATCAAGAGTCCGGTGCTGATGAACTCGGCGAGAAATGGATTCATGGAAAAGCTTCGGAGAGGTGGATCGAGGGTAAGTAGTGCTGTGCAGTTTCCTGGAAGGATCTCACTTGTTCTGAGGTCCAACGTTCATCGCGGCCGAGGAGCGACGCCATCACACCGGCGACTCGCGGTGCCGCATGGATCGCCTCTCTCGCGTCCAAGAATAACAAGCGGGATCGCCGAGCCAACACGTCTTCGACGACTCGGGCCATCTGGTATCGCACCGCGTGTTCCACGAACTCAGTGTTGATCTCGGTGGTTGGCGCGGATTGATTGTGTATCGGTAGCGTCTTTGTCCTGCAGTGTTCGGCCTTGAGTTCGGTATCGGCAAGGACTCGATCGACGCAGTCCTCAGCCATCTTGCGGACCGTGGTCCACTTACCTCCGGTAATCGTGACGAGCCCTGACTTAGAGACTTTTATGAGATGATCTCGCGATAGTGAAGCGGTCCGCGCCGACGGGTCACCCTTGACGAGAGGACGGATGCCCGTGAACACGCTGAGCACATCGTTTCGCGTCGGCGTTTCGCTCAGGTATCTGGCCGCGGTTTCCAGCAGAAAGTCAATCTCCGCGGGCGTCGCTAGGGGTTCGAGTGAGGCTTGTTCAATGGGTGTATCGGTGGTTCCGACGAGAGCATATCCGTGCCAGGGGATGATGAAGATGACGCGACCATCGATCGTCTTGGGGACGATGATTGCGGTTTCGCCGGTCATGAATCGATGCGGCAGCACCACATGGACTCCCTGGCTAGCCGCGACCAGATTCTCGCAATTCGCATCATCCAGTTTGCGGACCGCATCGCAGAACGGACCCGCGGCATTGACGATCGACTTAGCCGCAATCCGGTGTGACTCGCCGGATTCATGATCGACGACGATCGCGGCGTTCAGTTTCGCATCATCTCCGGCAAGCAACTCGGTGACGGCGAAGTAGTTCAGCAAGCAAGCGCCGTGCTCACTAGCCGTGATCGCCATGTCGATGAGCAGTCTCGCGTCATCGAATTGGCCGTCGTGGTAGATGACGCCGCCGCGGGCCACATGGGGATTGAGTGTGGGGACTCGTCGCAACGATTCTGCTCTCGATACGACGTGCGAGCGACCGAAGCTGTTTCGCGTCGCGAGGAAGTCGTAGACCTTCAAACCGAGACCGTAGAATAACCGTTCCCAGCGATTGTGGCAGGGAATCAAGAACGGCAAATCATGAACCACGTGGGGCGCATTGTTGCGAAGCAGTGTTCGTTCACGCAGCGCATCGCGGACGAGCGTGAGATTGCCCTGGCGCAGGTAGCGGACGCCGCCGTGGACGAGTTTGGTGCTGCGACTCGAGGTGCCTTGGCCAAAGTCCGCTTGTTCCACCAAGAGACAATCGAGTCCGCGACTTGCCGCATCGAGTGCGATGCCGACACCCGTCGCGCCGCCGCCGATGACGAGCATATCCCAGGGCTGGGACCGCTCGCGCAAGCGGCGGACTGAAGTGCTGCGATCGAAGCTTTGCTGAGTCACGGAGCGATATCCCAGTTGCGAGTGCGAGAGAGCGCGTCGGTCCAGCGAGCACGCCGCCGGTCGACTTCATCCGCCGGCATATTGGGTTCAAACACGCGAGATGATTTCCACACGTCCTCGATCTCATCGGTGCCGTTCCAGAAACCGCTCGACAATCCGGCGAGGTAGGCGGCGCCGAGCGCGGTCGTCTCGATAACTTCGGGACGCACAACGGGAACCTGCATGATGTCCGCTTGAAATTGCATCAGCAGATCATTCGCTGCTGCACCACCGTCGACGCGGAGCTCAGCGATCGGAATCCCCGCATCCAGCTTCATCACATCGAGTACATCCGCGACTTGGAATGCGATGCCTTCGAGTGCGGCGCGAGCGATGTGAGCTCGGTTCGTGCCGCGCGTTAGCCCCACCAAGACACCCCGCGCTCGCGAATCCCAGTGCGGAGCACCGAGTCCCGCGAACGCGGGCACGAGATACACGCCATCACTATCCACGACACTCGCGGCGAGCGATTCGACTTCGGCTGCTGACTCGATGATCCCCAAGCCATCACGCAACCACTGCACCGCCGCACCCGCGATGAAGACGCTGCCTTCGAGGGCGTATTGCGGCTTTTCATCGGTGCTGCACGCGACCGTAGTTAACAATTTGCACTTGGAAGCCTTCGGCTCGCTGCCAATGTTCATCAACATGAAGCATCCCGTGCCGTAAGTATTCTTTGCCATGCCATGGCGTGTGCAGTTCTGGCCGAACAAAGCCGATTGCTGATCGCCGGCGGCGCCCCCGAGCCGAACGGGCGAACCGAAAATTGCAGCAGCCGTTTCACCATAGAGATGACTCGAAGGCAGCACTTGCGGTAGCATCTCGCGGGGGATCGAGAACAGCCGAAGCAAGTCATCGTCCCAGTCGAGAGTGTGGATGTTGAGAAGCATCGTTCGTGAAGCGTTGGTCACATCGGTGACGTGCAGTTGCCCCGCGGTGAGATTCCACAGGAGCCAAGTATCAACCGTTCCGAAGGCCAACTCACCTCGCTCCGCACGCTGACGTGATCCAGGAACATGATCCAAGATCCACTGCAGCTTGGTGGCGCAGAAATAGGGATCGATGATTAATCCCGTCTTGCGCTGGACGGAATCCGCGTGGCCCTGGTGATGCAGCACATCGCATTGGTCCGAGGTGCGTCGATCCTGCCACACGATCGCGTTGTGGATCGGTTCACCGGTGCTGCGGTCCCACACGAGCGTCGTCTCACGCTGGTTCGTGATGCCGATGGCCGCGATGTCTCGTGCCGTCAAGCCATTCTGGGAGATGACATCACGCGCCACATCCCACTGCGATTGCCAAATCTCATGGGGATCGTGTTCGACCCAGCCCGGACGCGGATAATGCTGAGTAAACTCTCGCTGTGCGACTGCATGAATCGAACCTGCGTGATCGAATAGAATGGCCCGAGAGCTTGTCGTTCCCTGGTCCAGTGCCAATACAAATTTCATCCGCCTCACCCACTGCATTCGTCCGATGGAAATCTGGTTATGACGCCAGCATACCGCAGCGGCAGCACGCGCGGGGGATGGACATCGCCCACAGTGGCATTCAACTTGATACCCGTCGCGAAGAATCACCGCACGACAAAGAGGATAGACCCATGAGAAATTTGAGCGAACCACAGCACGATCTCGCTGAACTTCAAGCGTTGCTGGGGGAACGTTGCCTCGTCGACGCAGCCTCGTTGGCGACCTTCGAGTCCGATGGTGTGACGGCGCTGCGTGGCCAGCCGATCGGCGTGGTGATCCCCGCAAGCGAGGCGGAAGTGGTCGCGATCGTGCGTTGGTGCTACGAGCACGATGTCGCGTTCACGGCGCGCGGCAGCGGGACGAGTTTGTCCGGCGGCAGTGTTCCCGTCAGTGGTGGCATCGTGATTGCGATGAATCAAATGAAACGAATCATTCGCATCGATCCGGTCAATCGAATCGCGGTGGTTGAGCCCGGCGTGATCACGGCGGCGCTTTCTCGCGCGGCGGCGAGTGTGGGCTTGCATTACGCACCGGATCCGAGCAGCGCCCAAGTTTGCACGATCGGCGGTAACGTCGCCTTCAACTCCGGTGGCGCCCACTGTTTGAAGTACGGCATGACCGCGAATCATGTGCTCGCGATGCGAGTGGTATTGGGTGATGCTGCTGTGGTCGAACTCGGCACGGAAAGCTTGGAGCATGAAGGTCCCGATCTCGTCGGGCTTCTTTGCGGGGGTGAAGGTACGTTGGGGATTGTGACCCAGGTTACGGTGCGATTGGTGCCGCCGCCTGAATCGTATCACTGTGTCTTGGCGGGTTACGACAACATCGAGAGGGCGGGTGAAGCCGTCGCGACGATCATTGCGGCGGGTTTGCTTCCGGGGGCGATGGAGATCATGGATGCGACCGCGATGCGAGCCGCTCGGGAGGGTGTCGGCGCGACCTATCCCGAGGGTTGCACCGCAGTGCTCATCGTCGAACTCGATGGATCGCGTGAGACGGTTCACGCCGAGACCGCGACACTCGATGCATTGTTGGCGAGAACCGGCGCAACCTCGGTCACGATCGCCGCGACGGCGGCCCAGCGAGCCTCGATTTGGGCGGGACGCAAGAGCGTTTTCTCAGCCGTCGGTCGACTCAGTCCCGACTTTATTGTGCAAGATGGCGTCGTTCCCCGCGGCAAGCTCGGCCATGCCCTGGCCAGAATCGCCGAGATCGCAGCCGAGAGCGGAATCCCCGTGGCGAATGTCTTTCACGCGGGCGACGGCAATCTGCATCCCCTCATCATGTACGACGGACGCATCCACGGTGCACTCCACGCCGCTGAACAAGTCGCCGCAAAAATCGTCAAGCTCTGCATCGAACTTGGTGGATCGATCACCGGCGAGCACGGTGTCGGATTGGAGAAACGCGAGTTCTTGGGCCAAATGTTCGATGCACCGAGCCTCGATCTGATGAGCCGCATTCGCGATCAATTGGATCCGAAAAAGATCGCCAATCGAGACAAAATGTTCCCCACCGGCGAGGGCGAACCCACGGGGCTCTACGGACTGCACCCACTCGAGAAAGCCGGCATCATCAGCCGGATGTAACCGCCGACGGCTCGGCACTTGATTTGGTCCACGATCGATTTTCAAACTCTTTTCCGTCTCAGCAAGCGAAACCATGATGCGATTCATTCTCGGCCTCGGTCTGCTGCTCGTAAGCATGACCGGTCACGTCCATGCCCAATCGAATCCCGATCCCAAGCGGCGGCCGAATATCGTGATGGCGTTTGCCGATGACTGGGGACGTTACGCGAGCGCCTATCGCGGAATCGATCGCAGCGGTATTTGCGATTTGATCGAAACACCGAACTTCGACGCTGTGGCGAAGCAAGGGGTATTGTTCACGAGCGCTCACGTCAGTGCTCCGTCGTGCACGCCGTGCCGCAGTTCACTGCTCAGCGGCCAGCATTTCTGGCGATGCGGCCGCGGTGCGATCTTGCTCGGCGCCGTTTGGGATCCGTCCATTGCGAGTTACCCGCTCGAGCTGGAAAAGAACGGCTATCGCATCGGGCACACGTCTAAAGTTTGGAGCCCCGGGACGCCTGTGGACGCTCCCCACGGCGGCGCCGCTCGCGCCTTCAATTCGCACGGTCGCAAGTTCAATCAATTTTCGCAGTACGTATCAAAACAACCCGACGTTCAACGGGGTAAGCAAGACTTGTATGATGAGATTCGGCTCAACGTGCGATCCTTCTTGGATCCCGATGGTGACGGCCGAGCTGAATCAGCTCCCTTTTGTTATTGGCTCGGACCGACCAACACTCACCGCACCTGGGTCGCCGGCAGCGGCAAGCGATTGTGGGGCATCGATCCCGATCAATTGGAAGGTAAATTACCCCGGTACCTCCCCGATGTTCCGATCGTGCGAGAGGACTTCGCGGACTACCTCGGTGAAGCTCAAGCGTTCGATGGGGCCGTCGGTGTGCTCGTCGAAGAGCTCAAACGAATCGGCGAGTTTGAGAACACGATCTTGGTGGTCAGTGGTGATCACGGCATGCCCGGTGTCTCACGCGGCAAGTGCAACCTGTATGACCTTGGCACTCAAGTACCGCTCGCCATTTGCTGGCCCGCCGGCATCGAACATCCGCACCGAGTGATTGAGGACTTCGTCTCGCTGCCCGATTTAGCGCCGACGTTTCTCGAGGCCGCGAGCGTGACCAAGCCGCCTTCGATGATTGCAAAGTCGTTGCTGGGTTTGCTGCAGGGTGCCGCGCAAGGTCAAGTCGACCCGAGTCGTGATGCGGTTTATGTCGGCCGTGAACGACACGTTGCCCGCGTGCGTGAAGGCAACCGACCGTACCCGCAGCGAGCCGTACGAACTCGCCAGCATCTTTACATCATCAACTTCGAACCCGATCGCTGGCCCATGGGCTGGGGGCCGAGTTTGGGTCAACCGCTCGAGCCGATCCCGACAACCGACGAGCTCACGAACAATACGTTCGCGGCGTTCGCCGACATGGACGCGAGCCCGACGAAGGCGTTCCTGTTTGATCACCGCGACGAGTATCCCGAAGCATTTCAACACGCGTTCGGACGGCGTCCAGAAATCGAACTTTACGATATTGTCGCGGACCCAGATTGCCTCCTCAATCTTGCTGGCGATAAGAAGTATGCAGCGACTCAGCGATCACTGCACGAGCGATTGATGAACGAATTGATCAGCACGGGCGACCCACGCGTCTCGAATAACATCGTCTTCGAGAAACCACCGTTCACTGATCCAGTCGGCCCGGCGAGGAAGTAATGATTCTCCACGAGCGGATCATGTTGATTTGAGTTACTGCACAATGAGAGCCTTCGTGGGGCCAGGGCGAGGGGCCCGTGTAGGAATCGGGAAGGCTTTCTTGAGCCGCTACTACCGCAGTATTCTCTTGAAGTACTTCAGCATGGTTTCGTTGGTCAGGGGATGCACAAAGGTGACCATGTGGCCTTGACCGGGAACCTTGGTGAGTTGGCTGTCGACGCCGGCTTTTTGCAGCGCGGCTAACATGTCGAGGCTGCCCAGGTAAGGCACGATGATGTCTTGGTCGCCGTGGATGATTTGCATCGGTGGATCGGCGGGTGTGATGTGCGTGATGGGTGACGCGGCGGCGTAGACCTCAGGCAATTCTCGCTGCGAACCGCCGAGGAAGTACGCCATCGCCGTGTTGTCCGGTGGCAGCGTCCGGAAATCACAAGGCGGCCCACCGGCGCAGATCGCTTTCACTTGCGGCAATTGCTGCCACCGTTCATCATCGCTTGACCACGACGAAGTGGGAGTTCTTGCATCGAGGCTGGAGTCTGCGGCGAGGCCGATGAGCGACGCGAGGTGACCGCCGGCGGAATAGCCGAAGAGGCCGACGCGACTCAAGTCGATATGCAGGGACTCGTGCTCGCGGGCAAGCCAAAGCAGGGCGGCGCGGATATCATCGGCCTGGGCCGGGAACTTGAACTCAGGTGCATGGCGGTAATTGATGCTGACGGCGACGAAGCCGGCATCGGCGAGATTGCGGCAATAGGTGCTCATCGTCCATTTGTCGCCTGTTGCCCAGCCGCCGCCGTGGATGACGAGCACGACCGGAGAATTGTTACCGATCTCGCTAGGCTTACTGGTATCGCCTCGCGCCGGAGAGTACACGTCGCATTGACCCGCCAAGCCCGTATCGGTCCGGTAGGTTCGCTCGACGACGGTCACCTTGTCAATCACATCGCCAGATTGATCACCGGGAACCTCGGCCACGGCGGCGGAAGTTACGATGGCCAGGGAGAAGGCCAAGCCGTGCCACGTCGGGGGCAACCAGGGGACTTTCACAAGCGGCTTTCACGGGGGGAACGGGAGCCGGGGTAGGAACCGGCTCGTCATGGTAGCGAATTGCCAAGAACGCATCGTCCGGGCCGTCCTGCCCAGGTCGCATTGAAACCGAAAAAACGCTAGAATTTGGCCTTTGACGCGGGCTCCGCCCGAGCCCCGATTCGACGTCCCCGACGCAGGTTTTCATGAGCGACGATCCTACACCGGAAAACGATCCCACACCAGAAACCGCAGCCGCTGGCGAAACGCCGTCTCCCCTCCAAATGCCGAACGTGCAAGACACGAGCGGCCGCATCGAAGCCAATTCTCAGTACACCGACAAGGATCTCCAGCACCTTTCGGACTTGGAGCACGTCCGCGAGCGTCCGGGGATGTACATCGGCGACACCTTTGCGAGGGGATTGCACCACCTCGTTTATGAAGTCGTCGACAACTCGATCGATGAAGTGATGGCGGGTTTCGCACGAGCGGTCTCGGTCACGGTTCACACCGACGGCAGCGTCACGGTCGAGGATGATGGTCGCGGTATCCCGATTACCAAGCACGACCAGCTTTCCGAAGAACTCGATCGCGAAGTCAGCACGCTCGAGGGCGTCATGACCGTGCTCAAGTTCGGGGGGAAATTCCAAAAGGGCGCTTACCAAACCTCCGGCGGTCTGCACGGCGTCGGC
>JBBSJZ010000206.1:0-9440 GCA_038256795.1 Pirellulales bacterium
CGCGCCCACCGCGCCGACGCGTCCCGTGCCAACGAACGTTCCCGAGCGAGGACGACTGGAGCGCGGCCCGGCTTACGAAACACAGCTTTCCACGGACGAAGAAGTCGTCGGCGATTGGCCGACCTATCGACACGACGCCAGCCGCAGTGGCACGGCGGGGTTGCCCGTCGAAGGCGAAGTGAAATCGAAGTGGTCGACAAAAATCGGTGGGCATTTGACGCCGCCCGTTGTCGCGGGAGGATTGGTTTACATTTCGCAGGTCGATAGCCACACGATCCACGCACTGGACGAAAGCACGGGCGAGTCGCGGTGGACATTCACCACCGGCGGACGTGTCGACTCCGCACCGACGATCCATCGCGGCCGCATCGTTTTCGGTTGCGTCGACGGCTGGGTCTACTGCTTGACGGCGGACCGTGGCGAACTCGTGTGGCGGTATCGAGCCGCGCCGCTGGATCGTCGCACGATGGCCTACGAACAACTCGAATCCGTCTGGCCCGTCCACGGTTCGGCACTGATCCACAACGATCAAGTCTACTGCGTCGCCGGACGTTCGATTTTTCTGGACGGTGGACTGCGAATGCTTCGATTGGATCTGGCCACGGGCAAAAAGTTGTCCGAGTCGTTGATGGACGAGAAGAATCCAGAGACCGGAAACAACATCCAAGAGAAATTGCAAACGCTGCAAATGCCCGTCGGATTGCCCGACATTCTGTCGTGTGACGGTAACCACATTTGGATGAAGAGCCAGAAATTTGACCTCGAGGGAAACCGGCTGGAAATCGGTCCCAACTCAGGCGACTTTGCTAAGCAAGCGTCGAAGCAACGCGGCGAAGACGCTCACATTTTCGCACCGATGGGCTACCTCGACGACTCTTGGTTCCACCGCTCGTACTGGGTGCTCGGACAAAGTTTCGCGGGTGGTCACGGTGGCTACTACCAAGCCGGCAAGTTCGCCCCGAGCGGTCGGTTGCTGGTCAACGGTAATGGTTATGTGTTCGGTTACGGTCGCAAGCCGCAGTACTTGCGCTGGACGACGACGCTCGAACATCAACTGTTTGCCGCAGAGCCGAATCCGCCTGAGATTCCCGCGACGATCGCTAAGCCAGGACTCAAGAATGCCGACACGGCTGCGGCGATGTTCCCCAGCACACCGTCGCTCAATCCAGCGAACAAGCCGATCACGGTCGAAGCGTGGATCACGACGACGCAGCCTGAGGGGGTGGTGATTGCGCGTGGCGGACCGGCCGAGGGTTTCGCCTTGTCCATCCAAAATGGCCAACCGAATTTTCATGTGCGAGTCGGTGGTGAGTTGGCAACGGCGAAAGCGAAGAGTCGCGTCATCGGTGGTTGGCATCATTTGGTGGGTGTGCTGGCCGAGGACAAGACGATGAAGGTGTACGTCGATGGTGAGTTAGCGGGCGAAGCGACGGCACCGAGTTTGCTCAAAACGGATCCGAAGCAAGGGATGGAGATGGGGACGGATCTCGGTAGCAGCGTTGGTGATTACACCAGCGCCGACTTCACCGGCATCATTGACGAAGCTCGACTGTACTTTTTAGCTGCGGATGCCGAGCAGGTGAAACGCCGGTTTGTGGATGGTTCCGAGATTTCGAGCGAGGCGGTGCTCGCCGTCGGATTCGACGATGGCTCGGCGCGGGACTTGAGTATCCATGCGAATAACGGGACGCTCGAAGGCGGCAAGCGAGTCGATGGTAAATTCGGCGGCGCCGTCCAATTCACGAATCGTGCTCGCATCGCGGGCAAAAAGAATGCGAAAGCGAATAACAACAAGAATCAGAATCAAAGCGACAGTCTGGTGAAACCGAAGTGGGCCAAGGATGTGCCGATCTACGTTCGCTCGATGGTCTTGGCTGGCGAGAATTTGTTCATCGCCGGACCACCGGACATCATCGACGAAGAAGCGACGTTCAAGGGGCTGACGGAGAAAGACCCCGAAGTCCAGATGCTGCTCGACGAGCAAGATGCGGTTCTCGAAGGTCGCGATGGCGGTTTGCTGATGTCGGTCAACATGCACACGGGCGAAGTCGAGCAGCGATTGAAGTTGGCAGAGCTGCCGACGTGGGACGGTTTGTCGAGTGCGAATGGGAAGTTGTTTCTCAGCACACTCGAGGGCAGTGTGCAGTGCTGGGGCGAGTGATTCATTTGACGCTCCACAGTTTGAACGCTCCCGTGCAAAGCCCCAGAAATCCATGTTGGCGTGAATGAGTCTCAACAATCGATCCATGAATATTTCGCAACCTCGCCGACTCATTGCCGCGGTCACCGTCTTGCTCGCGGGCTCGCTCGCAACCGCGTGCAACATCCCGGTCTTTCGCTACGCGCTTGAACGCTGGAAATCCGACGACGTGGAAGCGATCGTTTTTTTTCGCGGTGAAATGTCCGCGGACCATTCAAAGTTGCTCGAGCGGTTGCAATCGGCGGCGTTCGTTGCGGGTGGTACCACCAACTTCAACGTGTTGCGATGCGACTTGGATGCAAATCCGCCGGCTGAACTCGCGGCCGTATTCGCCTCGCTGCGTGAGTCAGTGGGCTCCGAGTTGCCACTGCCGCATCTGACGCTTCGGTCGCGGTTGCCGCGTTCGGGGCTCGTCAATTGCTGGTCCAGTCCACTTGATGCGACCTCGGTCGCTAGCGTACTGGAGTCGCCAGCACGCACGGAACTCGCCAAGCGGTTGCTTGATGGCGACAGCGTCGTATGGTTGATGATCCGCAGTGACGACGAGACGCAGAACGTGGTGACGCGAGAGAATTTGCAGACGGCGTTCAAGTCGCTACGGACAAAAATGACGCTGCCCGATGGCATCGGCTTGCCAGGCAGCGAATTGTTCAGCGACGTGCCGTTATTGATTCAATTCGGCGTGCTGGAGATCGACGCCAAGGATGAGAAGGAAAAATTGCTGCTGCAAATGTTGACGCACGGCAAGCCGATCGATGAACCGCTGGTGATCCCTGTGTTCGGTCGCGGTCGAGCATTGGAAGTGTTGCCGTCGAGCGATGCGTCGGTGGCGTTGATCGAAGACTTGACGATGTTCTTGGGCGCAGCGTGTTCGTGCCAAGTGAAAGAACAAAATCCTGGATTTGATTTGCTGCTCAGTGTTGATTGGAATACGGAATTGTTTGGCGAGGGCGGATTGTCACCGGCGCCGTCGTCAGGCAACGGGAACCCCGATAAGCGCCCCGTGTTGCTGTCGATTCCTCCCGGTAGAAAGTAATTGCGAGTCTCAATGATGAATCGATCGGTTGTTATAATCTTGTGCCTATTGGCAGTCCTGGTCGGTGCTTTGGCGATGCTCGCGCGGACGGATGCGCCGCAACCGCTAGTGAACGAACGCGGTGAGTCGATCGAGACTCGCTCGACGATCGTGTTGTTTTGCGCGGCGAGTAATCGGGCGGTGATGGAAGCGATTCGCGTGGAATACGAACAGGAGTTCGGACGCAGTGTGCAAATTCAATACGGCGCGTCGCAGACGTTGCTGTCGTCGATTGAAGTGAGCGAGACGGGTGATCTATTCCTCCCCGCGGATGACAGCTACTTGGAACTTGCCAGGGCGAAGTCGTTGGTTGCCGAGACATTGCCGCTGGCCACGATGCACGCGGTTGTGGCGGTCCGCAAGGGCAATGCGAAGTCGATTCAGTCGTTTGATGACTTGCTGAGAAGCGATGTTCAATTCGTGCAAGCGAGTTCTGAGGCAGCGGCGATCGGCAAATTGACTCGCCAAGTGCTGGGAGCCGCAGGCTTGTGGGAAAAACTTGCGGCGGCAACTACCGCCCAGCGGACTACCGTAACGGATGTGGCGAATGATTTAGTCGCGGGTGCTGCGGATGCGGGCATCGTGTATGACGCGGTGCTGCACACTTATCCAGATCTCGAAGCCATCGAATTGCCAGAACTCGCCGCAGCGACATCGAAGGTCTCGATCGGCGTGATCGCGTCGACGAAGCAACCGTCGGCGGCACTGCACTTCGCGAGGTATGCGGCGGCACGTGATCGTGGTCAGATCCAGTACGCAGAGCACGGCTTCGCGACGAACGGCTTGGCGGCGAAACCGGGAGACGCCTGGAGCGACGTTCCGGAGTTGTCGTTCTTCGCCGGATCGATGTTGCGTCCAGCGATCGAAGAGACGATTGCCGAGTTTGAGCAGCGAGAAGGTGTCCGCGTGTCGAGGGTTTACAACGGCTGTGGGATCCTCGTCGCACAGATGAAGGCTGGACTTGTCCCCGATGCGTACTTCGCTTGTGATACGGAGTTCATGAGCCAAGTCCCAGACTTGTTTCCGGAATCAGTGAACGTGTCGCAGAATGAATTGGTGATTTTGGTGCAAAAAGGCAACCCGCAGCAAGTCGCTTCATTAAAAGATTTAGCGAAGTCCGGATTGAAAGTTGGCATCGGGCACGAGAAGCAGTGCGCGATGGGCTGGTTGACCCAAAATACGTTTCGCCAGGGCGGTGTGCAGCAAGAAGTGATGGAGAATGTGACCGTGCAAACGCCGACGGGTGACATGCTCGTGAATCAAATGTTGACGGGTTCGCTCGACGCGGCTGTGGTCTACCTGAGCAACGCGGCCGGCGCAGGTGAGAAATTGGACGCCGTGCAGATTCAAGGGCTGGAGTGCAGCGTGGCAATTCAACCGTTCGCCGTATCGCCCAAGTCGCCGAATGCACAAACTGCGAGTCGTTTGTTTGCCGCGATCACAGCGGCGAGCTCTCAAGAAGATTTTTTAGCGGAGGGATTCCACTGGGACTTGGGCGTGAAAACGCCAACGCGCAAAGAATCGTCTGTTCAAGTGTCGTCGTCGCCAGCGAGGGAAAAGTGACGGGGTTCGATTGCTCGTGGAAAGAGGCGATGGACCTGTTCTTGGAGCAGTTCGTGGCGTTATGATTTGCTGAGATCCATGCTGGCATCGATTGGATCATGGAACTTCCGCCAGGAATCGCAGCCCAGTTTCGACAAGACCTACACCATTTCGATAAGGAGCCTTAAGTGCCGTACGCGACGCCGATTGAACGAATGGCGAAAGGACAAGGTCTGGTGCAAGGTCTGACGATTGGCCGCATTCAACGCACGCAAGAGAGTTTGGACGAGAAGGAAGAGGCGACGGAGACTTTGCGATTCCTACCGCTCGACGGATTGAGGTTGATGCGAGACCAATGGCAATCACGTTTGCGCGAACGGAATTGACGTCGGTGTTTCCAGCTGGAGCGAAAATCGAAAAAGTTGGCCGGTCGTCTTGAACGTACCGCGCCGCCGATCCGATCTGCCTTTTTTTCTCGTCATGGGCGGGATCTCAGCTTCGTTCGTATTGCTGATCGTGCTGCTTCTCGCCGCCGATGTGTTGTTCACGTCGCCGAGTGACTTCATCGAGGCGATTCGAAAACCAGAGATCCGGGCCGCGTTTTGGCTGACGATACTGACGTGTAGCGTCGCCTCGATCCTCTCAGTATTCGTCGCCACTCCGCTCGGTTACCTGCTGTCGCGTTACGACTTCCCAGGCCGTCGACTGGTCGATGTGCTGGTCGATATACCCATCGTATTACCGCCGCTGGTGCTCGGGCTGAGTCTGTTGATCCTGTTTCATTTACCGCTGGGCAGCAACGCTTGGAAGCTCGAAACATGGCTCCGCGATGACGTCGGTTTTCCCGTGACCTACCGTTGGCCTGCGGTGGTCTTGGCGCAATTCTCAGTCGCGTGTGCGTTTGCCGTGCGGACGATGCGTGTGACATTTGATCAAATCAGTCCGCGTGCTGAAGATGTCGCTAGAACACTCGGATGCACTCGCGGTCAAGCATTCATGCTCGTCGCATTACCACAAGCATGGCGCGGCATCATCGCCGCAGGGACGATCGCCTGGGCGAGAGCTCTCGGCGAATTCGGTCCGATTCTCGTTTTTGCGGGTGCGACGCGAATGCGAACCGAAGTTCTATCGACGACCGTATTTCTTGAACTCAGCGTCGGGCAACTTGATGCCGCCGTGGCGGTATCGTTGATCATGGTGCTGATGGCGATCATCGTCCTCGTTCTGCTCCGCTCCTTGCGACTGGGGCTGTCGTCATGATCGAATTGCGAGACGTTTCGATTCGCATCGGCGATTGCCAATTGAATGACATTTCGCTGAAGGTGGAGACGGGGCAATACGCTGTATTGATGGGGCGAACGGGGCTCGGCAAAACCACGCTGCTCGAAGCGATCTGCGGTTTAAGACGCGTAACCCGTGGTCGAATTCTGGTGCAGGATCAGGACGTTACTGATTGGGCTCCTGGCGACCGAATGATCGGCTACGTGCCGCAAGATCTGGCATTATTCCCGTCAATGACGGTGGCGCAGCACTTGGGGTTTGCCTTACGTTTCCGAAAGCGATCGGCGAGCGAGATCAGCACGACGGTCCATCAGGTGGCGGCTGAATTGGGGATTGCTCATCTGTTGTCACGAGGCGTCCGAAATTTGAGTGGCGGCGAGTCACAACGAGTTGCTTTAGGTCGCGCGATCGCGTTTCAGCCGACTTTGCTCTTGCTCGATGAACCGCTCAGTGCGTTGGATGAGCAAACTCGTGAAGCGATGCATCAAGTGCTTCGCAACATCAAGGAAAGACGCCAGGTGACGACAATCCACGTCACTCATAACAGCGAAGAAGCCGCAGCGCTCGCGGATTCGTACCTGAATCTTGATCAGTGCGTCCCATCACACGTTTCTGCAACGAAGCCAAAAACATTTGGCTAGATCAAATCTCGTAATGACGATAGCGCGAGTGGTTCCTTGGTCGCCAGCGGCTCGCCATAGGGTCGATTGATCAAACGTCCCCAATACGCCGCTTCGTCCCGCAACCGATCCAGGAACGTGGGTGAGGTGGTGGATCGACCGGTGATGAACTGGCTCTCGTAAGCGGCGACGCTGGCACGCTTCGTCTCCCATTGGTCGCTGATGTCCAGGATCCATGACGGCTGGATCGCGAGCCGCAGATGGATGCAAAAGTAGTAGTAAATCCGCTCAGGATGATAGGGTTCGCCAGGCATGTCGGTTTTACTCAGCTTCGACCAAAAACGGGCTGCCTCGATCAATTCGGTCGCGGCGACGTGGTCGGGATGCGCGTCTTGCCAGTACGGCGCAAAGATCCAGCGTGGACGGAGCACGCGAAAAAATGATGCGACGGTGCCACGTGCTTCCAGTGTGTGCTCGAGCTCGCGATTGACGAGCCCAGCGTTACCGCGCCAGGTCAGCTTGAGGATCTCCGTCGCTTTCGCCGTTTCGATCGCGCGAATCGATTCGCTGCCGTGCGGCGTCGGTTCACCGGTCGTTAAATCGAGAACTCCAACTCGCATCCCCGCTTGAATCATTCTCGCGATCGTTCCGCCCATGCCGAGCTCCGCGTCATCGGGATGCGGAGCGACCACCAGCATATCGAGCGGTTCAATCGGCCGTCGTGCTAGTTCCGCGAGACTCGTCACGTTCACTCTTTTTTCGTTCGACGGCATTGATTCATTTCTGGGGCAAGAGATTGAGCGAAGTCAAACAAAAATCCGAAGATCGGATGAAATATTTATCGCCAGCCTCACTTCTTATCGCAGATCTCGTTTTTCCTGAACAGCGACCATCGTGGCAGTCGATGCCACTTAAGCGCCGCCGGTAGGACCGGCTGGTGATTGCGACGCGAACGTCTTGCAAGCCCGGAGATACCCATGATTGACGACCCCCAATCCGAAGAAGACATCATGACCCCCGAAGAATTGATTGTGAATATGAGCACCGATGAGTTGCAAGAGTTGCTCGACGATATGGGCCTCAGCTCAACAATCGAAATGGCGGATTGCATTCAATCGCTCGTCCGTGAAACCGGCAGCCTTGAAGCTGCGATCGCAACCCTTGCGCAGGTCTCGCTCCAGCGTCGGGCGGCGTAAAGCCACAGTCTGCCTCCGGCCGCCCGGTCTACGATTAGTTCGCGGGTTCGGGTACCATTTTGGGGCACGCGCTTGCTCCGCCCCCCCAACCAGTTGACCCGAACCGCTCATGCTCGTCTCTTGGAAGTGGCTTTCACGCTACTTGAATCTGCCTGTAAGCCACGAAGAACTGGCGTTGCGATTGAGCCTATCGGGACTCAATCACGAGTCAACCGAGATCGTCAGCGACGACCCCGTGATCGATCTTGAAGTCACCAGCAACCGTGGTGATTGTCTCGGCCATCTCGGCGTCGCCCGTGAAATCGCGGTTCTCTTCGGCTTAAACGTATGTCGCCCCGAACCGGCTTTGGCGGCGGTCACGGATTCGGCCGAAACGATCGAGTCGCTGCTCGAGATCGAGAACGAGTTCGTCGATGCGTGCCCGCGCTATATCGCTCGTGTCGTACGCGGCGTCCGTGTCGGCCCGAGTCCGTCGTGGATGATCGAATCGCTCGCGGCAGTCGGTATTCCCAGCGTCAACAATGTGGTTGACGCCACGAACTATGTGATGATGGAATGCGGCCAGCCCTCGCATGCGTTTGATCATGCGAAGCTCGATGGCGCAATGATCCGTATTCGCCCGGCGGAGGATGGCGAATCTCTGCAAGCGATCGATCACCGTAACTACGTTCTTCAACCGTCGATGTGCGTCATCGCCGACCGCCGCCGTGCGGTCGCCGTGGCCGGAGTCATGGGCGGCGCTTCGAGTGAGGTGACCGATTCGACGACCGACCTTGTCATCGAGTCCGCAATCTTCACCCCGCTATCAATTCGCCGCACCGCGCGCGCATTGAAACTGCACAGCCCCTCGTCGTATCGCTTTGAACGGCGAGTCGATTCCGATCAAGTCGATTGGGCGAATCGCCGCGTGTGCCAACTGGTGATCGAATCCTCAGGCGGCCGAGTCGCGAAAGGAGTCATCGACACGAACCCGACTCCCGTGATTGCGAAGCCGGTGATTCTCCGCACCAGCCAGATCGAACGGGTGCTGGGCATCTCGATCGATCAGGTGGAAGTAACTCGCATTTTGACGTCGTTAGGCTGCAAAGCGACTTCACCGAGCACAGCGCACACGACCTTCTTGCCACCCTCATGGCGGCACGACTTGACACGTGAAGTGGACTTGATCGAAGAGGTTGCGAGGATCCATGGCTACGACAAAATCCCCGAAGACTCCCCAATCCCTGTTACTCCCAGCGCACGCCGTACCTACGACGTTGGCGTCGATCAAGTGCGTCGCGTGATGATCGCGGCGGGATTTGAGCTGTCGGTGGAGGCTGATGATGTGTATCTGCGTTACCTCAATGTGGCACGATCGGCGCGTAACGAGGACCATGATACGGATGATGCTGGCTTGGACGGCTGGACCTCACAGGACGGGGCGGCGTTTGCGCTTGCGCGGTTGAAGTACGTCATGATGCGTCTGGGCGTCATGTCTACGCGGGGAGGAGGGGGGATATGAGTAATGGTGGTGCGTCTTCGTCCTC
>JBBSJZ010000207.1:0-9437 GCA_038256795.1 Pirellulales bacterium
ATTACCGCCGTCGAGATTGACGACGAGAAGCCGTTTATCGTGGGCGATGCAGCAGCGGCGAGTGAGCGCCGTGCCACTGCGAAGCGAGCGTTCGTAAAGAATCAGCGTAGCGTCACTGTCGACGACATTTTTCTCGGTTCGAACTTTGTAGTCGCGGACCTCGATCTCCGACATTTCATAATGACTCGGAATGGTTCCATCCTCGGCCATACGTCCTTTGGGACACCATCCACCGTGTTCGATACCGATCGCCATGGCAAAGTCCAACGCGCCGCGGTCGACGCCGGTTTGGCCGCCCGAGACGATGCGACGTGGCATGAAGGTCGGTAACGAAATTTCATTCGCGCTGGCCGGCGTGGATCGTTTCACTCGAGATCGGCTCCGTCGAAAAGGGATACGAACGCAGGTAGCTGTAAACGCGAGACGAGTTCGGTGCCGAGTTCCGCCGGAAACCGGCCGGCCGCGGCATGCAACCAAGCTTGAGGCGGTTGAGCGCCGAACGAGATGCGATGTCTCAACGTCGGATGTACAATTTGAAGCCGCCAACTGTGCAGGGCAACCCCGGGGACGCCGCCGGCATCGGGTCCGAACTTGCTCGTCGCACCGTATTTGCGATCGCCCGCGAGCGGATGACCGATCGCCGCGAACTGGACCCGGATTTGGTGTTTGCGACCGGAGAACAAGCGAACGGCGACCGTGGTTTGCGACTGACCACGGTGCGTAACCGCGTACCGCAACGTGGCTTGCTTGGCGTCATCACGACGCGACGGTGCGTCGGTGCCAAGAATCGCCCTCATGCGATGCGCGTCGTCATCCTTGTAAACGTAATGTCGCAATTCGCCATCATCGCTATCGAGTTGGCCATCGAGGATCGCCAAGTAGACTTTCGCCGCTTGCTTACCGCTGTGGTCTGCAAATTGAGGTGTCAACCTTGACGCCGCTTTGCTGGTTCGCGCCATGACGATGACGCCGCTCGTCACCGTATCGAGCCGGCTGACGATGCCGACAAACACGTTCCCAGGTTTGCCGTACTTGTGCCGCAAGTATTCACTCGCGATCCCGTGCAAACTCACCGCGTCCGTTATCCCCATGGTCGCCAGCCCCGCGGGTTTATTGACGACGAGCAGGTGGTTGTCTTCAAACAACACATCGATCGCCCCTGAGGGGTTCGTCCCATGGCGATTCACTTGACGCGGTACCCCATCCACACCAAGTGCTCGCGAACTCGCGCAAGTTGATCACCCTGGAGCTCGATCGTGAGTTGCTGCACACTGCCTCCGGAACCGCAAAGATCTTTCAATTGCTTCAACAGCGCCGGCAAGTCGCTCTCATCGGGTTGGAGACCATCGACGACGGTCACGGATCGTCCAGCTTTGCGTTTTTCCAAGCGGAGCTTTGCGGTTTGCTTTTCCGGAGCCAGCCACTGGATCGGTGGCGGTGGGCAGGTGCATGCTTCTTCGAGTTCGCCGCAAACGTCACAGGTCGGCGGTCGATCGAAGGGCGTTCCAGCGAACAATCGCGTCATTGAAGCTTCCTCGGTCTTGAGTTCGATCCCCGATTCTAACCGAGGGGTTCGTTGTTGAGCGAGACGAGGGCGCGTTCAAAATCGGTGGTATCGGCGACGACTTCGCCATCGCGTAGCACGATGGTCCGTTTCGCGTTTCTGGCGACGTTCTGGTCGTGGGTCACGAGGATGACGGTAATCTTGCGTTCTTCATTGAGCTCACGAAATAGCTCGATCACTTCGCGGCTGGTTTTTGAGTCCAAGTTGCCGGTCGGCTCGTCACCCATCAGGATCGACGGACGATTGACGAGCGCTCTCGCGATCGCAACCCGCTGTTGCTGGCCTCCCGATAATTGACTCGGGTGGTGATGGTAGCGATCGCCCAGACCGACTTTGCCGAGCATTTCCTTGGCCCGGTCCCGCCGCTCTCGCGATGGGATACCGGATGCGTAAAGCAGGGGAAGCTCGACGTTCTCCAGAGCCGACGTGCGACTCAGTAGGTTGAAGTTCTGGAACACGAAGCCGAGTTGTTTGTTGCGGATACGGGCGCGCTCGTCGCGGTTCATCGTCACGATCTCGTCACCGTCGAGTCGGTAACTACCATGGGTCGGCCGATCCAGGCATCCGAGCGTGTTCATCAACGTCGATTTACCGCTCCCCGACGGTCCGACGAGTGCGATGTACTCGCCCAGTTTGATGTCAAGGGTGACCGTTCTCAGCGCGTGAACTTGGACTTCGCCGAGATCATACACGCGCCGCACATCGCGAAGCTCAATCAATGCCATGTGTTATTCGTACCGCAGTGCATCGATCGGATCGAGACGGCTCGCCCGCAGCGCCGGGTAGTAGCCAAAGAAAACGCCGACGGTCGCCGCGAACCCCATTGCCACGGCGGCGGCTGGGAACGAGACCACGATCGGCCACTCGGTACCAGGCTTGTAAGCGTTGATCAAGTAAGTTGCCGCGATCGACATCAAAGTTCCCAGCATCAATCCGATCGCGCCACCGATGCACGAGAGCACGACGGACTCGATCAGGAATTGACGCAAGATATCTTTGCCGCGAGCGCCGATGGCCATGCGGATGCCGATCTCACGCGTCCGCTCGGTGACACTGACGAGCATGATGTTCATGATGCCGACACCCCCGACGAGCAGCGAGATGCCCGCGATCGCCGAAAGCATGAGCGTCAAGGTGCCCGTGATGATGTCGAGCACCGCAGCGATCTCCGTCGTGTCTTGGACGCTAAAATCCGCCTCCTCATTGCGTCCCACGTCATGACGCTCGTTGAGCAGCGATTGAATCTCTTTCGTCGCCGCTGCCATCAACTCACCGCTTCGTGCTGAAACCATGATGGCGTGAACGTGGTCGACCGGCGAACCATTGATGCGTTTGCGAACCGTGGTGTGCGGCATCAAGATGACGTTATCCTGATCGTCACCGACCATGTTCGCACCCTTCTTGGAGAGAATCCCGATAACGCGGAACGGCACGTTATTGACTCGCACCAACTCGCCGATCGGATTCAGCGTGCGGAAAAGTTTGGGAATGAGTGTTTGACCGATCACGCACACCTTGGCACTCGATTCGATGTCGCCCGTCGAGAAGAATCCGCCGGCCTCGAGCGACCAGTTCCGTACGGTGAGAAAATCGGCACCCACGCCTTGCATCTCCTTGGGATTCCAGTTCTGGTTACCGAAAATGACTTGCCCCGAAGTTCCCACGATGGGCGAGGCGGCGAGCACGGAAGAGCAATCGGTGCCGATCGCATCACAATCGGCTGCGGTCAGCGTCGGAGCCCCCGATTGACGAACACCGCCCCGACGGGTCGAACCGGGCAATACGAGTACGACGTTGGTTCCCAGGTTCTCGAACTCGCCGTTCACCAGTCGACTCGCTCCTTGGCCGATCGAGACGATCGTCGTCACCGCCGCGATTCCGATGACGACGCCGATGACCGTCAACACCGCTCGCATCTTGTTCTTGACGAGCGCCCGCAGCGCAATCCGGATCGTATCCATCAACGTCATTATTTGTCCTTGCGCCCGATGACGAGTTTCTCACCTTCGCTCAACTCACCGCTGAGCAATTGAGTGAAACGATATTCGGACAAACCGGTGTAGATTTCGATCGCCCGCAATTGTTCTCCTTGCACCACCCACACATGAAGCTTGTTGCGTTCCTTGCGTGCCTTCGCCTTCGATGCGGCGTCGAGTTCATTGTCGTCGTCGTTCTGTTTATTTTCGGCCTTCCACGTCGAGCCGTCGAGCAGTCCGCGATCGGACTCACGCACGAATTCAATCTCAGGATAGAAGTCTAGCGCTGACCGCGGAATTTGGATGGTGTCGACGCACGAGTCGACCTCGAACGAGATGCTCGCGGTCATCCCCGGCAATAATTTCATGTCGGGGTTTGTCGCGGCGATGACGACGGGATACGTCACGACATTCTGGTTACTGATGCTACTGACGCGGATCTGTTCGATTTCGCCCGTGAACACTTCGTCCGGATGCGCATCGACGCCAAACGTCACGGGTCGCCCGTCAGCCTTGGCTTTTTGAACGAGGCCGATGTCCGCTTCGTCAACGGATGCGAACACGTGAACCTTCTTGCGCAAATCGGGCGCGACGATGAATAACTCCGGCGTCTGGAACTGGGCCGCGAGCGTTTGCCCTGGATCGATTTTGCGATCGATCACGACACCGTCCACGGGCGAAGTGATTTCACAGTAGTTCAAATTCGCGAGCGATGTGTCCAGCGACGCTTGCGCTTGCAAGATCGATGCCTTGCCAAGCTTGCGTTGGGCTTGCAGCGACTTGACCTCGAACACGAGTGCGTCCATCTCGCGATCCGAGATGAAGTCGGCGTTGCTTCCTCGCAATCGCTCGCCGCGTTTGAAGTTGTTGAGCGATTGTTGCAATTGGGCTTCGATTCGTTCGACGTCGGCGAGCCGGGTCGCCAATGTCGCTTCGTCACGTTCGACGCCCGCATTGAACAATCGGGGATCGACTCGCGCCAGGATCTCGCCCGCGGCGACTTCGTCGTTAAAATCGACGTTCAATTCGACGATCGGTCCCGACACGAACGAGCCGACCGAGACCGATAGGACGGGTTTGATCGTGCCCGTCGAGTTGACGTACCGCGTCAAATCCCCACGCGTGACCGTGACGGTCTCCCACTCGACCCGGTTCCGACGCTTCCAGTACTGCATCGCTGGGTCGTACGATGCCGCACCACCGGCACCAAGGACGACGACAGCAAGCAACAATTTCCAAACGGTTTTCATAAGCGTGCATGAACCAGAAAAGTCGGCCGAATGCGACCACGAGACAATGCCTATCCTAGCGGACAAGCATCAAACCTCCAGGACTTTTCTTGTCACGTCATGTAACGGTTTGTACCGTACGCTAAAAAAAAGTGTGCAGAAACACGGGCCGATACCAGCGCCGATTGCAACTGTCACATTCGTAGGCGACACGAACCAGGAGTACCCGCTCGAACCATCGCCGGGTTCGGCGAGACATTCGGCACTGACAACATGGGCAACTTGCTGATTGAGTCATCTGGGCACCTGAAAAAGTGGGTCGGCTCAGTCAATCTGCAATTTTATCGCTCGCGATGGGATGACACGGCGCCCCAATCGGGGATGCCGGTCGATTTGAGCTGGGCGTTGTAGAGCTCGTGGTACGGTTTCGTCGGTGACATTTCGGCGGACTCGTTGACCATCATGGGCCGCGTGGCTTTCCACCATGCGTCGTAGGCTTGGCGGATTTCGGCGACGACTTCTGGTTTAGCGGAATAGAGGTTGGTGGTCTGGCCAGGATCCGAATGCATGTCATAGAGTGACTGATCATTCACGAAACGGTACTGGCCGTTCCTCACGGCGAAACCTTTGTATTGGTAATCGTTCGGGTCGGCTCCCGTGGGCCAACGACCGACGTGGGTGAACAAAAACCGATCGTCCCAAGCGGCGTCGGGGTCGGCCAGCAGCGGCAACAGGCTGCGGCCTTCGACTTGAGCGGCCGGCAGCGGCGCGCCGGCGAGGTCGGCGATCGTGGGAAATACATCGATGTGCGCGGCGATCGTGTCGATGCTGCGTCCAGGCTTCAATTGACCGTCATAACGCACAAAGAATGGGACACGAACGCCGCCCTCATCCGGTGCCCCCTTGGTTCCACGCATGCCGGCATTGAAGGCCACCAGCGGAGTTCCGTCGGCGGCTTTTCCGAGGGTCGTACCGGCGCGACCAAGGCCATTTCCCGCGGCGCCGTTGTCCGACATGAAGATCAGCACGGTGTTCTCGAACAATTTCAGTGCGTCGAGCTTCGCCACGAGCCGGCCCATGTTTTCGTCAATGTTTTCGATCATGCCGTAGAAGCCCGCTTCACCCTCGCTCAGACCCAAATCGGTGAATCGCTTGATGTTCTTTTCCGGCGCGATGTAGGGTGAGTGCGGTGCGTTGGTTGCGATGTAGGCAAAGAACGGCGCGTCGGTCTTGCTCTGGACATCGATCCAGTCGAGCGCGGCATCAAAGAACACGTCGGTACAGAACCCGTGCGTTTTGACAAAGCTACCGTTGTGCCGAATCACGGGATCAAAGTAGTCATTCCCTGGCACGTCCGCGCAACTGCAATCGTATGCTTGACCGATACCGCCGGCGCCGTGTATGAACGCCTCGTCAAATCCACGTCGGTGCGGTTGGTACGGCTCTTCGTCGCCGAGATGCCACTTGCCGAAGATACCCGACGTGTAACCGACTGACTTTAGCGTTTGCGGTAGGGTGACGGCGTCAAGCGTCATCCTTTCGCGTTCCAGAATCGTGTGCGTGATTCCGTTGCGCATCGGATGGCGACCTGTCATCAAGGCGGATCGCGTCGGTGAGCACGTGGGACTGACAAGAAACCGATCCATCCGAGTGCTATGGTCGAAGAGTGCGTCGAGGTTAGGTGTTTGAATCCACGTTTGACCATGACGCCCAAGTGGTGCGTACCCTTGATCATCCGTCATCACCAAAATTACGTTCGGCCGAGAACCACTGAGGCCATCCGTGCCCGCCGCTATCACGTGTGAAGTCAGGCAACTCAGCGAGATCGCAACAATTACCGCGATGGTGAAGACATTCAATCGAAACACGAGTAACTCCAAAAGATGGATGTTCATGGGTAGCCGCTGGACGAATCGGCATGACCAGCCAGTATACCCGACCATCGCTATCGCCAACGAATCCGTCCGGCGGTATTCTAGGTGTCCTCAAGCACTCGATATTTTCAGTGAAATTTGACTATGGCATCGTTGTTCGTCGTTCGCGGGCGTGACCAGGGGAAGCACTTCAAGCTTTCGGGAGCAATCCATCGGATCGGCCGCGAATCGAGCAATGATGTGCAATTGATGGATACGGAAGCATCTCGTTCGCACGCGGAGATTCGCTTTGCCAGCGATGGGTCTTACGATCTCGTCGATCTGGGGAGCAGCAACGGGACACGCGTCAACAGCGACCGAATCACGCGTCACCGCTTGGCCAGCGGCGATCGCATCGAAGTCGGTAACACGATGATGATCTTTACCGGCACCAGCCAACCGGTCGCGCTCGAGGCGGCTCACGGCGTCGACATTGTTCGCCGCAGCCAGGAGGTTGACGCGAGCCGCATCGTCTCGTCGTTCTCGCAGTCGTCGTTCTCGCAGTCGCCAACACCGACGGGCCGGCGCAGTGAAGCGGATCGATCGCTCGAAGTGATGTACTCGACCGCGATCGCCGTGGGACGCACCGACGATCTTGACGAATTGCTCGAACGCGTGCTGCGACTCGTGTTCGATTGGGTCGAAGCCGATCGTGGCTGTGTGATGCTGCGTGATAGCGAGACGAATCAATTGCGCCCGGCCGCTCGCTGTGATCGCAGCGACTTGACGCCTAAGCAATTGCAAGCGATGGGTCGGATGTCAATTAGTCACACGATTCTGGACTACGTCATTAACCGCAAGGAGGGCGTGCGGACGAGCGATGCGATCGATGATTCGCGTTTCGAGTCCGCAGCATCGATTGTCCAAGGCGGCGTTCGCGAAGCGCTCTGTGTCCCGCTTCAAGGCCGCTATGACATCGTCGGTGCGCTCTACGTCGACACGTTCACCTCGCCGGGCGAAATCGTCGCGAGCGGTCGAGCGCAACGATTCACCGATGACCAATTGCGATTGATGACGGCGATCGGACACCAAGCCGCTTTGGCGATCGAAGACTCGTTCTACTATGGCGCGCTGCTGCAGAGCGAACGCCTCGCCGCGATGGGACAAACGATCGCCACGCTGTCGCACCACATCAAAAATATTCTCCAGGGCATCCGCGGCGGCAGCTACCTCATCGAAGCGGGACTCGAACGCCAAGACACCGATGCAATCCGTCGCGGATGGAGCATTGTCGATCGTAACCAAGACCGCATCTCCAACCTCGTCATGGACATGCTGACATTCTCAAAAGAACGTGAGCCCGAGCGTGTCGAAGCGGACTGGAACGAGACCACCCGTGATGTGGTGGAGTTGATGCAGACGCGGGCGAGCGAGTTGAATGTGGTCCTCGGCTCCTATCTCGACCCGAGTCTGCCGATGGCGTTCTTTGATCCCGATGCCATGCACCGTGCGATCATGAATCTAGTGACCAATGCGATCGACGCTGCCGCCGATCAATCATCGGACGAGGATGACGACGAGGATACGCTGCAGGAGGACATGGAAACCGATGCCGAAGTCGTCGACGAGGTTGGCAAGGTCTTCGTCGCGACCCGCTTTGATGCCCAACAGGGTTGGCTCATCGATGTCATCGATAACGGCAAGGGCATCGCGGTCGACGACCGCGTCAAAGTGTTCTCGTTATTCGAGTCGCGAAAAGGCGCTCGGGGCACCGGACTGGGGTTGCCGGTCAGCGCTAAAATCATGCACGAACACGGCGGCCGAATCGAGATCCACGACAACGATAGCGGCCGCGGTTGCTGCTTTCGACTGGTGCTGCCCAGCACCGCCGCGACTCTCACCGATGCCTCCTCCTCCACCTCCGCACATATGCCCGAGCTCTAGCAATCACGCGACCGAAACTCGCTAGTTGGAGTTCTCTCGAGCGAACCCAGCTTTGGTCGCTGCCAAGATCTCGCGAATGGCGAGCCGAGTCTCCGTATCCAAGTGATCATACTCGGCGGCTCTGTTGACCCCGTCGAGCACCGCGATCAATTGTCGGATGACTTCATCACGCAGCGGCTCTGGCATGCTGTCGAAACTCGACGAGTACACCAGGAAGCTGCACGGATACTTCATCAATCGTCGATGCAAATCGAAGTCGCGGAGCGATCGGCCAGATTCGTCGCGTGGGCCACGCTTGCTGAACATTTCGGCAAACCCGGCATCACCAGCGATCGGATCATTGAGTGTCGCTTCGCCGCAAAACAGCATCGCATCGACCACGCGTTTCGCTTCGTTGGCGATCAACAAGTCGAACTCGCGTCGCGATGCTTCGCTCGCCTCAGGCCGATGGAGGTTGCGGTTGTGGATCAACCGTCGCACCGCAAAGCTGGCTCGCGTGAAATCGTTGTGCATTTGTGTCTGGTGCTCCAATGTCATCAGAGCCACGATGTCACTGTGCGGTGATAACCAATCCACCGTGTCGAATTCGTCATCGAGGCTCGTTCGGTTAGCGCTGTGCGATTGATCGAGCGAAGCACCTCGGAGTACCACATTTCCCATGTGCTTCGTCTCGCCATGGAGCCCCGTCACGTACCAACCGCCGAACCGTCGGCTCATCGGTGTTGTGTGATCCGTCACATAGGATTCCGATTGCACATTAATCGATCCATCGTGCTTGGGAAACACACTGCGCACGGTGTGCCCCGGGATACCTTGCGTGAGGGTCGATAAGTGACATGCCAAACAGTCGTACGTCGCACGGCTCAAGTCC
>JBBSJZ010000208.1:0-9429 GCA_038256795.1 Pirellulales bacterium
CCGCGAGCGCGAAGACGGCTTCTTCAAGATTCGTATCACCGTTGTAGCG
Source organism: Pirellulales bacterium (assembly GCA_038256795.1). Taxonomy (GTDB): domain Bacteria; phylum Planctomycetota; class Planctomycetia; order Pirellulales; family Pirellulaceae; genus JBBSJZ01. Next base: position 50 of record JBBSJZ010000208.1, read on the forward strand.
GCGAATCGGCGGGATCAAACCGCCGACGCTCGCGCTCGCTTCATCGACACTGTATTCCTTGGCAAAATTCGCGAACTGATCGGGCTGGCGGACCGCTTGCTCACGCAGCGAATTTGCCGTGGTCTCGCTCGGCACCATGATCATGCGGCACTTCACGGCCTCGCCGAATTGGGCCACGAATGCCTGGTTGAATTCTTCTTCGCCGACCTGCACATCGCTGGCGACCAATTCACGAAGCGCCAGCAGCGGCCAAATGATTTCGCGACTGTATTCTTGAGGTGGGATGTGACGCTCGTCTTGCAACAGCTTCAAGTAAGCATCCATCGACAGTCCAAACTTGCCAGCCATCCGCATGATCTCTTCACGGACCATGGTCTCCGTAATATTGATGTTCTTTTGCTTGCAAGCTTGGAAAATCAAGTGACGGTTGATCATCGCATCGAGGACGTCGGCACCGTAGCGATTCGTCGTCTCCGTCGCCAATGTTTGTCGTGTGATCGGGTCCGCGTTGACCACGGCAACAATCCCGTTTGACTTGTCGTCACCCATCGCCGGGCGACTCGCAAGTGCAAACCCGAGCATCAAAACCCCGGTGGTTCGCAACAACATCATCATCCCAACACGTATCCGAGCCATTCGCTGAGGCATCGTGGTCACTCCCTTAACCGTCCAAGAATTCATAATCTCGATCATCGTCCAGACGCTTTCGCCCACGGTCACCCGGCAATCCGGCGTTCGCCCGGCAATGCTAGCGGTCGCCCGGCAATGCTGGCCGGCTGGACAGATCGAGTCGTCCGAGCGAACTCTAGAAAAATTTCGATTTTGACTCAAGTCAGGTTTTCAGGGTGCGAAGCGCTGGTCGCTTGGGGTGATGGAGCGGATGCAAGGAATGCGGTGGCGGCGGATGGGGGTTGTTTGGTATCGACCCGATTCGCTCGCACCTCGGACTGGCCAGTTCACACGTTATGAATCGCATCCGTTCATCGCTGCTCATGGGGCTCATTGCGGTGGTGCTCGTTACCACCGAGACGGGTTGCCGCGCGATCGGACGTTTCGGCGAAAGCCGCCAAACGATCGCTTCACGGCGGCTGTCACGGCAAGGACTCAAGGCCATGCATGAGGGCGAGTGGTCGGTCGCCGAGACGCTTTTCAAAGATGCGCTCGAAGTGTCCAATAGCGACGATCGCGCCCACTTCGGTTTGGCTGAGTCGATGTGGCAACGTGGCGAGCGCGAGGCGGCGATCTCGCACATGGAACAAGCGGTTCGGCTCAGTGCGGGTGACCCGAAATTGGCCGAGCGACTGGGGCGAATGTACCTCGACGTCGGTCGCCTCGAAGAATCGATCCAGCAAAGTAACTTGGCCATGCAAGCCGAACGAACTTCCGCGGACGCGTGGTCGCTGCACGGTGATTGCTTGCACGCCAAGGGAGATCTCGAAGCGGCGCTCGCGGCGTACCATCGGGCGCTCGCGATCCAGCCGGATTACGCGAGCGTCCAGCTCAAGGCCGCCGAAGTCTATCTCGCTCAAGGGCGATTCGATCGGATCGTGGCCACCCTCGATCGCTTGCAAGAGGGTGCCGATGGCGCGACAACACCGGCCCGGGCGGATCTGCTCCGCGGGATCGCGATGCAGCAACTCGGGCGACCCGTCGAGGCCCAGCGTTCGTTTGCGGTCGCGGCGTCCAAGAACCCCACCGATGCTGCACCTCACTTACAACTCGCATCACTGCTACTCGAGCACGGCGATGTTCAAGAAGCGAAACTCTCGCTCGCCCACGCAGCCCAACTCGAGCCCGACTCGGCGATGGGCCAGTCGCTCAAGGTCCAAATCGACGCGGTCGAACGATCTCGATCGAGAACGCCCGCGATTCTATCCTCGAGCATCCTCCGTCACTGAAACCCCCGGCGATCGCTACAGCTTGTAACGATGGTTCCGAAAATGCGGTCGGACGACACCCGGTTGGCAGCGGAATTGACGGCATTCTGGCGTTTCAGCCAGCGAATCACGACTGCCCGCGAGCTTTTATGAGCTAGGTTTCGGCTGAGTTCCTTTCGCACGGGCACAACCTTTCGCTCTACCCGGTCTTTCCAAGGTCCATGTTGATGTCGTTCTCGAACTCCAGTCTCAGCGATCCCACGAGCTTGGCCAGCGGTACGTTTCCGGTGGTCCCGAAATCGTTCGAGGTGACCCCGTCCCCTGGGCTAGGTGGTGCCACGGTCGCCGAGTTTGTGGAACGCCGCACGTCGCCACCGAGCCGCGAAGACACGGAACGTCGCCAATTCGGCAGCTCCCACACGGGTCTCTCGAGCGATGGTCGTGAACTCGCGCTCGCGATCGATCAATACAAACTCGAGCACCATCGTCGTTACATCACCTGTGACGAAATGCTCACGGTGCTGCGGACGCTCGGATACAGTCGCGATTGACTCCGGCTACTTGACCAATGGCTGCAGCAGTTGGCGTCGCGTCACGACGCTGCGGACACCGCCGTGTTCGTCGAGCAGCACGGCGACGTCGCTGCCCGCATCGTAGAGCCGGAGCAGTACACGCAGGTGCCGATCGGTTGCACGGCCGCGAATGACGGGCTTGATTTCGATGGTCGGATTGTCGACGCACAAATTGGCGTAGCGCGTGAAGCCGATGATCCGTCCGCCACGACGGACGAGTATCACCGGATGGTTGCGTCGTCGAGCTTGATGCCGAGCCTTCGTGGGGTCCACCGGTGCATCGACGATCGCCAAGCGATCCGGCGGAACACCGAACGAAATCGCGGGCTGGTTGCCCACTTCAAATAAATTCTGGGCTAACAGCCTTTGGCCTGCGGCCAAAATACCCGCCTCGTGGCCCGCCCGCAGTAGTTGGTCCAACTCACCTCGAGCCATCGTCAATCGCAACCGAAAGGGGGTCTGGCCCGTGACCATTCTCAGCAGGTTTCCGAGTAACCCGAGCACCATCGAGATCGGTGCGAACAGCACTGTCGATGCCAATAGGAAGGGTCTTACCGCGGTCAGCAACCGATACGGCGAGTGATAGAACAGGTACTTGGGCAACAACTCACCAAACACGAAGACGAAGGGTGTCATCAGGATCGGGCCGAGAATCTCGGCGGATTCGGAATGGGCAAACAACATCCCCGCCGCCATCACGATGCTCAGACTGACCACATAGTTGGCCACGTTGTTTCCGACGAGCGTCGTCGCCACAAAGATCGCGGGATGATTGAGCAGCCACACCAGCCCGCGTGCTCCGAGTGAACCGCCCAGTCCGTCCAGGACCAATCGAGTCCTCGACACGCGGTACAGCCCTGTCTCGCTACCACTAAAGAAAGCGCTGAGGGTCATGCCGATCACGAATAGAACGAAGACCAAGATCACGATTCGAGTTCCTTCATCTCGGGTGTCTGATCGACAATCCGGCGGGCTTCAATCCACACTCCGTCATCGTCTTCGGACACGACCGTCAATTCCCAACCTTCGAGCGGCGCGGTGTCGCCCAATCGCGGCCGCCGCTCGTTGCATCGCTGCAGGAACCCACCCACCGTCGCGGTTCGCTCACTCGGCACATCGATCGCGAGTTGCTTGGCGAGCGAACGGATGCTGGCGGTGCCCGTGACTCGGAAACAATCATCGTCGATGCGCTGGATCGCGCCACCGACGCCCGCATCGTCATCGCGACCACCCCGTCCCGCCAGCACTCGGCGAAGGATATCGTCAATCGACAGCGCCCCGATGGTCTCGCCAAACTCGTTGACGACGACCGCGACGCTCCGATCATCAGCATTGAGCAGATCGAGGACCTGCGAGACACGCGCGGTCCACGCCACATAGATCACGGGTTCCGCGGCCGATGGCAAATCGTCCATCTGACTGGGACGCAGCATCGGAACACCGATGGCTGCGGCAATCGTTTCCCCTTCGTCCAACGTGAGCATCAAGTAGCCGCCGGCCGGTCCACCGGAGGCGAATGCACTGCGATCCGGTGGATGAGAAACGACGGTCAACTTGCTGCGCGGACGCATCAGCTCGTCGACGCGGATATCCGCCATTTCGACCAACCCTTGCAGCGCGACGCGCTCTCGCTGCAATAGAGCCGCATCGTCGGTCCCCAGCTCAATCGCCCGTTCAATGTCGGACAAGTCGATTTCCGCTTCAGGAACAAACGAGGGCCAGAGTACGCGGCGAGCGGCAAGGTTTCCCACTTTGACGACCGGCAAGATTGGGCTCACGATCTTGATCGCGACGGCGAGCGGCGGACTCAAAATTACGGATAACTTGATCGGTGCGAGCACCGCAAAACTCTTCGGCAACATCTCGGAAAAGAAGATGATCGTCAGCAAACTGGCGCACGTGAATGCGATCGCCGCGGACGAACCACCATCGCTGGCGAACTCCACTTTCGCACCGATGATCGACGCCAATGCGAAATAGGTCATGTTGGTGAGCAGGTTCCAAAACAGTACCGCCGAAAGTAACCGTTCAGGATCCTTGAGCAAGCCGTCCGCGATTCGACCGCCAGCCCCGCGCTGACGAAGCCGTCGACGGTCGCGAACGTGCAGCGAAAACAGCGCGGCTTCACTGGCACTAAAGAAAGCGCTGACGAGAACCAACACACCCATGGCTAGCAGTGATGGCCAATGTTCGAACAGCCCCATCATCGATCGTATCCTTCGGCGAGCGACACGGTTTAAGCGTCCGCGCCCCCAGGACCGCGATCCTTCTCGAGCGACACATCAAATTCGCTCAATGCCGGAATCAACATCGCGGCGATGGTGAAGCTATATCCGACGAGCAGCGAGAACAGCACGAGCAAGTGGTCCGTTTGCAGTAAGAATTGCGTGATCGCGTAAAACGTGATCAGCGGCAAAACGAATGACGCGGCGAAGATCGCGGAGGACGGGTTTCGCCACCCCAGCGATGCGAACAACGCCGCACCGCCACCGAGAATCATCACTAAGAACGGCGCGAGCTGCAATTGGAACGCACCCTGAAAACTGACCATGATCGTCATGCAAATCGCGATGCCGACACAGAGAAAGAATACGGTCCCGAGACTTGCCAATGTCGCCGTTTTTCCCGACACGTAGTTGAGGCCCGAGTGAATCCCGAGCACGGCCACGAAGACGTACAGCACCAGCACACTGAAAATCGCATACACCATGTTCTCGTACGTCATCACGCCCGCGATCGCGAGTGCGACGATCAACAACACCGGCAACAGAATCATTTCTTTCGCGACGTACAACACGCCGAGCAGCTTTCCGAACACAAATTCGTGCGGCGCCAAATCGGTCACGAGCAACAAATCGAGCGCCAGCCCGTCGCGCTCGCCCGTGATCGCGTTGACGGCAAGCGCATTGACGAGGACTAAACTAATCACGCCGAGGGTCGCCAAGGGTAATGTCACGGCGGGTAGCCCGCGTCCGATCCGTCCGGCCGGCTCGTAAGCCACGCCACTCTGAATTTGCAAGTAGAGCGCCGCAGCAATCAGGGTGAACAGCATCACGAAGGCGACGCGAATGGCGATCACTTTTCGCCCGTAAGCCCAGGTTCGAATCTCACGCCAAAGCACCGGATTATTCCACACGGTGCGCGGCTTTCGTACCTTCCAACTCGTCGGCTGGCCCTCGGCATTCATCTCGGCGGACGTCTCCGGCTCGGGCGCTTTCAAGCGAACTTCACGCGACGGATTCCAGACGCGTACCTTGACGACGCCAATCGCTAGCACGATTCCCGCGAGCACGACCGTCCACACTTCGAACGCGATCACGCCCAGCGCCGTCGAGCGCGACAGCGCGGCGAGCGGTGACGCGGCTGCGAAGAGGGTTCGTGGCGGGCTCAGCATGAGTGCAAGCGTCTCTTGATCGGGAACGACCGTCGCCGCGACTTCACCGAGCCCGACGTACATCAGCAGCACGAGCACGGTCATCGCGATGGCTTGAAATGTCTTCTCACGCCACATCCCCATCACCGTGCCAACGCTACCAGCAAGCACGATCGTTGCCGCGGTGATCAACAGCACACTTAAAACCTGGCGTGGGGACACGCCGCCCAGCAGCGGCAAGGCAAAAAACAGCGGCGCCGCACAGACGAGTAGCGACAGCGGCATCAATAGTGTCGCGGCCAGCTTTCCGACCACGACCTCGAATCCGCTCAGCCGGGTGAGCAGCAACAAAATCAACGTCCGGCGATCTTTTTCTTGCGCGACGTTGCTCGCGGATCCGACGGCCGCAACGCTCGCCAGAACGAGCAACTGGAGCGGCGCCAGCAGTGTAAACATCCAGCCACCAAAGCGAGCCGAGTCCGAATGGGTTGCCAACGAGCGGGCCCCGTCCAGCACCAAGTACCCCGTGCAAAGAAGCAGGAACAGTGTTGCGACGTAGATCGCCCGCCCCAAGTAGGTTTTCGAGCGACGGGGAACGACGCCAGCTTCGCGATTGAAAACGGGACCGAGCATGGGAGCCAAACGCTGCAACAAATGGAAGGTGGGTGGCGACTTTCAAGCTACCAGAATGGTTCGCCAGCGGCTCGCCAACTAGGGGTTAGATCGCGTGTAATCGTTAAGTTCGGAAAAATTGCTTTGGGTTCACTCGGAATTCTCCACTTCCGCACGGCCCCGTCGTCGGCGGCGAAGCCACGTCACGCCGGCGCAGTATGGTTGAGCAATTCAGGTCCCTCCATTCCGCTCTCGGCGAGGCGGCTTGGTTCCGTCCAAAAGTTCGCAGCCTTGCGAATGATCAGTTCCACGATTTGCAACAAAAACCAAGCAATGAACCTAGCAAACACTCTGCACGAATGGCGGAAGTTCTTCCACGAAGAAGACGGCGCAACAGCGGTCGAGTATGCCGTCATGTTAGCGCTAATTGTCGCTGTTTGCGCTGCAGCCGTCGTCAACCTCGCCGATGCGACCAACCAAAGCTTTACAAGCTCTCAGAATGCGATCCAAAACGGCAGCTGAGTTTCGACTCGCTTGATGATTCCGTACCCGATTACCGCGCACCCACGAGGTGACACGCCGCCCCCCGCACGCATCGAGCCCCCAAGATGTCGTCCCAACCAAAATCCGCAACCGATCGCCATTCAATCGTCGACCCCACTTCGATCACCGAGCCGAAGCAGGATAAGATTGACTTAGTCATTGATCACCCGCTTCAAATTGTGATGCTGCGCCGTTTTGCGGCGTACGCTGCGGTCGGGATCGTTTACTTTGCCGCCATTAGCCTGACGACGGCTTCCATGTCCGATCCCGCGTTCAGTTGGTCATCCGTGTGGCTGAAGTGCTGTGACGAAGCGATCTACTGGGCCCCCGGATTACTCTTCATTCTGCCGACCTTGGCCGTTGACCTGCTGCGACTGACCCGGCGTTTTGCCCATCCCATCAATCAGTTGAGTGCGGAGCTGCAGTTGCTCGCGGACGGCAAAAGCGAGTCACGCCTCGTCTTGCGTGGCTGTGAATCCTGGCAACCAATGGTGAACGACTACAACCGACTCCGAGCCGAAGTGCTGGAACTGCGCCAGTTCAAAATGCTCGCCAAGGGACGTCCGGCCGCGTTCGCTTCAACCGTCGCGACGGAGCCCCGTCAGACAGAGCCTGGAACGGTTGAAACCGTTGAAGCTAAGGCTCGAGAACTGGCTGTCGCCGGCGCCTAAGACGTGCACCGAACCAGATCCTTGGGTGAATCGTCCGATGTCTACCGCGCGAAGACGCCGGGATGATCTTCGATGATCAAGTAACGACCGTTCCGCGGAACCTCGCTCAATGTTTGGCGAGCGCCGGATGGCCACGAGACTTCGATATTGAGTAGTGCGTCACGCTGAGAAAACGCGAAGTCGACGAGGGCCTCGTCGCTGCTCAGGTACCCATCACCGGCAGTGACCCATTCACTGAGCCTCGCTGGACCGATCGACACATCGACTCGAGCGCCAATCGCATCCCTCTCGCTGGCCGTCCCGACAAGTTCAAGCTGTAACCATCCACCCTCGGTTTTGGTTTCGTTGTGAAGCAGCGCTAGGGGTTGGTCGAGATGGCCGACGAGCAAATCGATCGCACCGTCGCGGTCATAGTCAATTTTCGTGATTGTTCGTCCGAGATACATGCCACTCCAATAGCCCGAGTCATCATCCACCGTCGCCAGTTTAAATTCTTCTCCATCGGACATGAACACCTGCGGCGGCATGCGAAACGGCTCGCCGTGCTTTGACAGATCAAAGATGTGACCGTTGGTGACCATGAAGTCGAGATATCCGTTGCGATCAATGTCGACGGCCTTGGTGCCAAACCCGACGTTCGGATAAGTCGGCTCGGCGAGTCCGAAGCGACGCGATTGGTCGATGAAGGCCCCGGCGGATGTCTGCAAAAACAGGTTAGCGGCCTCGAGCGAATAGTTGGCGATTTGCAAGTCGAGCGTGCCATTGCGGTCAAAGTCGCCGGTCGCGATCCCCATGCAGCCATTGGAGACGCCGTCGAATCCGTTGGCTAAACCTCGTGCATCGGCGACGTTGATCCATTTGCCCTCGTCCGAGCGAATTAAGAAATGGTTGGGGCGAACATCGTTGCCGACGAAGATTTCGTTCTTGCCGTCCGAGTTAAAATCGGTGATCACCAAACCCAAGGACGTTCCCGGCTTCGCAATCTCGCGGTCGATCTCGTGCACGGTAAAACGACCGTCCGTCGATTGCTCGAACCAACGATCGCTGTCGGCATAATGCGAGAGGGGAGTCGGCGAGACCCATTGGCCGTCCGCGTCCTTCTTCGGCAAGTCGAATCCGCCTGCCATTTCGATGTAATTGCTCTCAAACAAATCGGGCAATCCATCCCCACTGATGTCAGCAATCCCCACGGAGGTGGTGAATCGATCGCCGCATTCGCCCCAGGTCGATGTAGCGTCGTGAAACGTTCCATCGCCGTTGTTGATCAGCAACCGATTTCGGCCCAGACTGGCCATGTACAGATCCGCGAATCCGTCCTGGTTGACGTCGCCGGCGGCAATCCCGGTCGAGTAGTTGAAGTCTTCGGCATTCGCTTCACGCGTTGCACCCACGAATCGCGTTTCGATGTTCCTGGCCAGTTCACTCGATCGTGTCGCGGTCGAAGTTGGCGGATCTCCCGAACCTTGCGCCAAATACACGTCGGGCCAACCATCCAAGTCGAAATCGATGACCGCGATTCCACCACCGAGTGATTCGTGAATCGGTATCGACTCGAAATGATTCTCGACGTCTTTGTACCACTGGAATTGAAGCCCAGACTGTCGCGCACGATCGACGAGTCTTGGTACGGCGGCAATCTCACTCCGCCGCGGCGCGGCGCCGAGTTCTTGCGCTGGATCGCTCGCGGCGGTTTGCCAAGCGAGATCGAGTTTGAACTCGGCCGGATCCAATC
>JBBSJZ010000209.1:0-9393 GCA_038256795.1 Pirellulales bacterium
CGCGGACCGGTCCTGACGGCGGTCATCGTAGGGGCCGTGTCCCAGGGGGTCATGGTGCTTTTGATGGCACCGACACCGCTGCCTGGCGCAACTACAACCAACAAGAACTCAACCCTGGATGGCAGGTTCGCGATGGCGCGCTGGTGAAGACCGCCAAAGGCGCTGGCGACATTGTGACCAAAGAAAAGTTTGGTGCATTTGAGCTAGAACTCGAATTCCGAATCTCACCAGCAGGCAATAGCGGGATCATGTTTCATGTCGTTGAGCAAGACGGCCCACCGTGGTTCTCAGGACCCGAGATTCAAATCCAAGACAACAAGGCAGGTCACGATCCGCAAAAATGCGGTTGGTTGTACCAGTTTTATTCCACCGACAAGGACGCGACCAAGCCCGTTGGCGAATGGAATCAACTGCGAATCGTGATTTCCCCCGAAGGCTGTAAGCATGTCATGAACGGTGTCGAGTACTTCACTTATAAAATCGGCAGCGATGATTGGAACGATCAACTTGCCAAGAGCAAGTTCGCGGCGTTTCCAGGCTTCGGTGCTGCCGGGTCTGGGCACATCTGCCTGCAAGATCATGGTGACGAGGTCGCTTACCGCAATATTCGCGTGAAGCGTCTCGACCAAGCTTTTTCGCAAGCAAAGGCGAAGCAATGAGGCTACCACGCATCCCGCGAATTTCGGTTCTAGCGCCGGGTATCTTCGTCGGTTTGGGTGTCGCCATCGCTGTGGTTACCCTCGGCGTCGCCATCGGTCACGCGGACGAGCCCGTGGTCGCAGCGGTAAAACCCGGTCTCAACGATTCCTTCGTTGACCCCGACATCGACATTGACAGCTGGGTGCAGCGGTTTGAAGTCGAGAGTCGCGAGATCTTTCAAGCTCGTCACCAGATCATCGAGAACATGCACCTTGAGCCTGGCTCGCGTGTCGCTGACATCGGAGCGGGGACTGGGCTCTTCGTGCCGATGCTCGCCACTGCCGTCGGTCAAGACGGCTGGGTCTATGCCGTCGATATCGCACCGCGATTTATCCAGCACATCGCCAAGAGTATTGAGGATCAATCGTTATCCCGAATCACGCCGGTGATCTGCTCGCCAGTTTCCGTGTCACTTCCCCCAGACTCGCTTGATGCAGCGTTCATTTGTGATGTGTATCATCACTTTGAGTTCCCCGCGAAAACGTTGGCGACGTTGCACCAGTCGCTGAAGGCGGAAGGGCGCGTTTTCCTAATCGACTTTGAGCGAGTTCCTGGCGTTTCTCGCGAGTGGGTGCTGGATCACGTCCGCGCCGGCAAGCAAACGGCCATCGATGAAATGCGTCAGGCTGGATTTGAGCTGGTCGCGGAACGAGCGATTCCCTTGCTCACCGAGAATTACTACCTGGAGTTCCGACGACGTGCGGCGACAGACCATTGAGTCTGCCGGTCGACGATGTGGCCCAGCCGCACGGGAGTCCTCGTCAGCTGGGTTTGTCGTCGACAACCGCGATGGTAACCGCCAGCATGATTGGTGCGGGTGTCTTCGTCTCCAGCGGCTATCTCCTCGCGGACCTCGGATCGCCCTGGTGGGTCTTGCTGGCTTGGTGCGTCGGCGGAGTGATCGCTTTTTGCGGGGCGACCGTGTACGCCGCCTTGGCGACGCAGTTCACGCAGTCCGGCGGAGAATATCTTTTTCTCGCCCGCGCCGCTCATCCCGTCGCCGGACTGATGGCGGGCTGGGTGTCACTGCTCGCTGGGTTCACCGGCGCGATCGCGCTCGCGGCCAAGGCATGCGAGTCGTACGTCAGACCCCTGCTACCACCCGCATTGGAATCGCTTCCCGATCGTTCCATCGCGATCTCACTCGTGCTCTTTTGCGTCGGCCTCAACGTCATCCGAACTGGTGTCGCCGACGGATTTCAACGACTCGTTGTGGTCATCAAACTCTTTCTCATCAGCGGCTTTGTGGTGTATGCCGTAGCGCAGTTCCCCGGGGGCTGGATCGGCTACCAAGAAGCTCCGTGGGGTGAGTGGCCGGGGGCACTCCGGTTTGCCACGGCGTTGATGTGGGTATCGCTCAGCTACTGTGGATTCAATGCCGCCATCTACATGGCGGGCGAAGTTCGCGACCCGAGTCGCAATGTTCCCCTGGGAATAATTGCCGGCACGGCAACGGTGACAATTGTCTACCTGCTACTCAACGCCATCTTCGTCCTCGTCCCCGCCAGCGCCGCGATCACGATGCAGGAAGATGTAGCTGCAATCGCGGCCGCGTCACTCGGTGGTGAAAGATTCGTGGTACTCGTGAGAACGATCATCGTGCTATCGCTTGCGAGCAGTGTTTCGGCGATGACGATGGCGGGACCACGCGTCTATGCCAAGATGGCGGATGACGGTTTCTTGCCAAGGTTCCTGTCCGACGCCGGAATGTCGATTCGATACACCGTCGTGCTCCAGGGTGCGTTGGCGGTGATCGTCATCGCGATCGCTTCGATTCAAAGCTTGCTTTCCTATCTTGGCTTGACGCTGTCATTGGCTGCAGCAATGACCTGTTCACTCATCTTCCTGCCTGCCCAGCGCGCCTCGGCAAGCCGTCTTCCGCTCTATCCGCTCACGCCGATTGTCTTCATCTCGGCAACCCTGGTCACCGCAGCGATAGCGACAGCGAGAGAACCACGCCAGGGTCTGGCGGCAATCGCCACCGTCTTCATTGGCTCCGCTATCTACGTCATCATGAAACGCACCGCCAAAGCTTCCTAGGCAGACTCGCGCGCGCCAAACTAGCTCCATTCACCCGTAGCCAAAGAAAAATTTCGCGGTACAATCTCGACACGCATCCGTAGCTCAATTGGATAGAGCATCGGTCTTCGGAACCGAGGGTTGGGGGTTCGAATCCCTCCGGGTGTATTCTTAAGTCCTTTGAAGGCAATGACTTGCGTCGTTGCGCTTTTCGGGTAAAAGTTTCGGGTAAATCGTCGGGAAATTTGGGACGATCACCGGGAATTTTTTGGGACTTTGCGATTGAAGTCGCCAATCTATGCCAACAAGCTGCAAGCCCCTTTAGGGGCGACTGGGCTTGAAGGCGCTTCTTCGAGTGGTGGCATGTTGCATCCTCACCGTTTGGCAATTCTGAGCGTCAATACTTACCGGCGCCATTCTGCAAACCTGACGACCGTGCGAGTGCAGCGTGGTCACTTCGGACCAGATGACAAAACTTTAACTAGGACCATTTCGTCCGCTGTTCGGTTGCTTCTGACATTTGGTGAATAGCGAAGAACCTGATCCCGATGAACCGCTAGTTATTCGAGAATGCCATGAATTCGGATTGAGCAATGTTCGGCCCGGCGTAGATACGGTATGCCGCATTGCGACACTTTTCCAGGGGATGTTAACGCCCCACAAGTTGGTGAAGGCGATTGAGGTCCATCGGTGACAGACTCAGATCAAAACCCGCTGCTCGACGACGATGATTCGACTCCCATTTTCTGGCGCCGGGTGATCGACAAATGTCCTGACGAATGGTTGCCGCTCGAAGCGCACGACCCAGCTTACCGTTACGGGAGGTTGGTAACTGGCAAATGTCGAAACTGTGATGGCGAGGGAATAGCGTGGGAGATCGATAGAGATGGTCTTCCTCCCGGCGATTACTTCATGTGGCAAGAATCGTGCAAAAACTGCAAGGGCATTGGCTACTCAACTGCTGACTTACCCGATGACTTGACGGGATGGACTTTTCAAAAATGCAGCGAATGCAACGGCGACGGAGCGGTCTTTTGCAATTCAAGCATCAATTCGGCTCCCGTCGAGGCTTGGTACGAAGCCTGTAAGTCCTGTGGCGGACGACGGGAAATTCTGATGCCTCCTCAAGAATTGGACCAAGGAGACGCTCCATTCTGAAACTTAACCAAGGAGCGAGCTATGTCCGACGACCGAACACCACCGTGGCTGATTCAACTGAGATTTTTCGCACTCTGTTCACCCGTGGGTGTCATCGCAGCGGTTTTGCTGGCGCCGTTCGCTCTACCAGTGCTGCTCGGCTTCTTCGTGACACTTTTTTTGTTTTGGCATGCATCCCGCTTATTTACTAACGGGGTTGTGAAGGTGCTTGATCCACAGGGATACAAAGCGATGCGGCAGCAAAAAAAATGCGATCCATTTTATAACAGCATTGGCGCTCCCCTTAACAACGATAGTGAGGCGGTCCGACTCACTGGAATAAAGCCAAACGCCTCATGCCCAAGTTGCCAAGAGTCGGTTCGAATCGCACCGAATGTCGCATTTCGCTGTCCCAGGTGTGATGCTCATTGGCATGAAAACCATTGGTGGAAGTGGACCGGATCGCAATGGGTTTTACTTCAGTCACGCCTATCGGACACGGAACAGCGGTGCCAGTTCTGAAATGATCGTGCGATCAAGTTCAAGCAGGGTGATTAAGGCTTGGTTGGCAAGAATCGGCTCGTCGTAACCAACGATGAACCGCAATGCGGCTACGAATTCTGGCTCGAATGCACGCAGACTATCGACTGCCAGAACCGCAGACATTCTGACAAGACGGTCTTCGTCCTCAAGCAACGCTAGGACCACGGACTCGAACGGTTGAACCAACTCATTGCCGTGCGTGTCCGCTTCATAGCAAATGATCGAGAGCACGAGTTGTTTTACGTCACTGTCGCTCGATTCCAACGCACCCAGCAGCACAGGGAAGCATTCTTCCCATCCAAACGCATTGATCCGGTCGCAAAGTTCTGGGGCTGTGTGCATCGTCGTGGGATCGGCAAGCTGCCGTAACAACGTTGGTAACTGGCTAATGAATTTTTGCGAATCAGCGTTCAATCGATAGTTCTCCATACTTCATTATGCGAGACCAACTTCAAGTGTGGCTCAATTTACCGGTGAGAATTGGACCATGCCAAACTGGTCCATTTAGCGATCTGCGGCGAGTGCGATCCGACACTCTCAACCCATCTGGCTCCAAAATTTTGATGTCTTCAACGTTAACGAATCAAGAACAACACATGAAGCACAATTCTTCAATTTCACAACCTTCCTCACTGGAAATTCACGAATGGATCGATTTCGCCCTTGATCGCAACGAAGTCAATTACTTGGCGAACATGATTCGAGTTCATTGGAATAAGCGTTTCATTCGAAAGTTCGCCGATGCTGGATACATCGTAAATCCGCCTCGTGGGATCATTCGACTCAGTCCATTGATCTGGGAGCGTGCTTCAGATACTGAACGTCGTGAAACGATCATCCACGAAGCATGTCACATCGTTGCTTTTCACCTTTACGGAACAGAAATCAAACCACACGGCATCGAATGGCGACAAGCAATGGCGAACTGTGAAGTGGAGCCAGTTCGTTGTCACAGCATCCCGCTGATCGGCATCAATCACTTTCACGTGCGAGAATGTCCGAAAGCCGAAGCAAATCGCTGTTCCATTACCGCTCGTTCTTGAGCGTAGTGATTTGAGAGTTGTTCATGCTTGTTGGGATAATGCGATGGTCGAGCTTGCAGGACAAGAAAAGGATGTCGTCGCCCTTCACGACCAACATGTTTCACTCATCGAATTCCGGCACGAAGGATCAAATCTCGATGAAATCGACCGAGGATTAGAACACCAAAATCTAAACCCCGTGAAAGTGCTCAGTTCAGGGAAAGAGCAGCGTATCGAACCTCCATTTTTAGCCAGTGGCAAGCTTCGACACGAGGAACGAGTCCAGTGGTGGAAGGACTATGATGCCGATCAACTTTGCATATTCGGTCACTATTCGAATTACCGAGGAGAAACCGGTCTGTCTGGACGAGCAATCTGCACTGACTTCGCAGTCGCCAAACGATGGCAAGAACGAAAAGAGCCATCATTCGACGGCACGTTTCGTGGATGCTTGGGCGCAATACGGATTCCCGAGAACTGCGTGGTCTTTGACAATGGAGACATCGAACAAATCGGAAGGTCTCCGTGAAGCCTTCCTACAGAATCCTCCTCACCCTAGCCCATCTCAAAGTTGCCCACGACGCCGGTGCCAAAAGAGTTCTGCTTCCCATGGCCAGCGTTTCAGATATTCCGACAATCCAAGGCGAATCGTTCGCCAAATTCCGAACTAGCTTCTACTCAGATCCCCGAGACGCAGCGTTTAAGGCGTTGGGAGTGGAGTAGTTTAAGAAGAAAACAGCCATTGAAATCCTATACGGAGAGTCCTCTCATGATTGTTCCAAAGCAGCTAATTGGCCTACTAAACTCAGGTAGATGTATCGCAATTGTTGGTTCAGGACCATCTAGCGAAATGGGCTATCCTTCTTGGAGCAGACTTGCAGAGCAGTGCTTGGCAGACGCAAGGGCTAACGGTGTGAATCTGGACGAACCACTTTTTGATCGACTGACTAAAGCAGTCGACCTGCTCAATGTATTCAAGTACCTTGAAATTGCTGTAACTCGACAAACTTTGGTCTCCTGTATTCAATCGCATTTAGTCCCCACCCAGTCGGAAGGGAAAGCATACAAAATGCTTGCGAATTGGCCTTTTCGTTTCTATATGACTACCAATTGGGATACGGAAATCCAATCCCACCTTTCGAGAGTTGGTCAGCACTTTACTGAAGTAAGCAACTCGTCAACTGAGATCACGCAGATCACAGATGAAACGACCAAGCAAATCGTCAAGCTTCACGGCGTTTATTCTGACATCAACAGTCTAGTGATAACTGAGGACGACTACCAATCGTTCAAGACGAGCGACCAAAGGAGATACTTCCGTGAAACACTAAAATCGGTGCTGCGAACACTACCTTCCATTGTAATTGGACACAGCTTGACAGACCCAGACATGCAGGCCGTGCTAGAAGCTGCGAAGACAATTGCACCGGGGCATCGTCCAGTTTACATGATTGTTGGAGATCCGCAGCGTGAAGAGATAGACTCATACCGCTCAAGGTACAATATTCAGCTTATCGGCTACAAGAAAGAGCCAACTTATACCGCTTTCTATAAGCTACTACATCAAATTGGTAATTTTGTAATCCCTCGTGCAAGTACGGCACTGCGCACGATTGATCCACCTGAACAGCAGGAGATTGACGTTGCTACCTCATTGCTTGTATTCAACTCGCTAAGCAAGACCTTGGAGAGCCCGCACCTTCTCGACCGATTGATTCGTCCACAGATACTTCAACAACTCAATAAGTCTGTGTCAGTCTTGAATAACTCGGCTTTTGTCCCACTCTTGATCCCGGAGACACTTCGAACGCTTCCAGCAATTGCTGAACGAGTGGATGTAACTTTGGAAACTCTGAGTTCCGAGAACCTGATAGCTGGATCGGATACTGTTGGCTGGCAACTAACTGCTGAAGGCAATGATTTTGTTTCTTCGGCGTTTAATACGCAGCGATTTGAAGATGATCAAGTTTACGGTGCTTTGCAAGGACAGTTGGGAACTGTTGGCGTCTCAGCGGGAGATTGCGAAAAGGCCGTTCAATCACTTAAAACCGCCATACTTTCCGTTTTTTGCAAAAGGGGAATAGCGGCAGCTTCATTGGTGTTTCGTGGTCAAAAATTTGAGCCGGTGGACATGGCTGAGTTATTCGAAGCCGTAACCACGTCGATAAGTTGGTCAGAATCGTTTGCCCTCCGTGAAGCATACATCGACTTTGCAGTGCGTCTTTTCTCGATGCCAACTGACGAGGAACGTCGATACTTGGCACGGATTTCACAAGGATTGTTCGCAGTCCACCTTTTCGGCATCGACCCAGTTGCGGTTGATGCTCGTGTTCAGGTCTTCAAATCTACGTCGTGGTTTCTTGATTCAAATGTGCTTATCCACCTGCTTGCAAGCGGCTCGACACAACATGAGATGGCTGCGAGCCTTTGTGCCAAAAGTAAAAGACTTGCGATACCGCTTTATGCGTCTAATGGCGTAGTCGAGGAGTCATTCAATTCTTTAGAGTGGGCAACAAGGATGTGCGCTCCTCTCACAGCGCAAGAGGAGATGCAGTTTATCTATCAAGTTTATAACGAAGATGGCTATCGCCCCAATCCGTTTATCTACGGTTTCGTAAAGTCTTTTCAAAAACTGGGGGTAAAAAGATTCGAGCAGTATCGGCGACAACTCGCCATAACTGATTTGTCATCCGTTGTCTCTAAGTTGGCGGATCAGGGAGTGACAACTGTTGGCGTCGATAGCTTACCCAGCGACGATATACAGAGAAAGAAGTTCTCGCACTACAAGAATAGCATTCTTTCGGAGCGAGAGCGAAGAGGAACGTCACGGGGTGGTGATTTTCAGGCGACAGTTGAAGCGGAACTACTATGCCTGATTTTGGCAGAGCGGAGTAAAAAGACTCCTGCCGAGACGAGTGCAGGCAGTAACTTAGAGTACGCATACTTTGTCAGTACGAGTAGATTGTTAGACCAAATGTTTGGAAGCCAATTCGGAACTATTACGTGGCTGCCAGACGTTCTTTTCAAGCACTTGAGTTTTGCTTCGCCATCTGACGAAGATAGTGAATCGCTTATTGAATCAATTGGAGATGAGCTTGCAGAACTTGGTATTACCCTTGTAGATCAGGAAGCCTACCGCCAGTATTTTGACCCTCTCATATCCTCAACACGGATGTCGTTTACCCAAGAAAGGGACAAATACGTCGAGGCGCTTAAAGACGAAAGCGGCGTTTCGGCTGAGGATTTGCAACGTGAGTTTGATTCCACGAACGATATTGATAAACCGCTATTTTTATCTCAACTACGTTGGCGAGTGACTTCAAAAGGAACTGCCCAGTTAGAGCTTAAACTGGAGGATGCGAATCGTCGGCGAGAAGAACTTTCGGAAAAGCTCAAATCGACGGAGTTAGGATGGCAGAAACGGCAACGGGAGACCGTTAAACATTATGAAAACCGAATCCGCAACCTGAACGACCCAGCAAAAAGAGCGAAGCTAAAGCGCAAGGCGAAAAACCGAAAAAAGAAAGGTAGGTAGGTAATGACCGACAATTATTCATCAAGCATACTGTCAGGATGCCTATCTTTTCTTGCGTCTTCCATCGTGGGAGCGATTGTATTTGTCTTACGTCTTCTGACCGGTACTCCACAATTCGAGCAATCAATCGCTTTCGCAAGGCAGTCTCATAATCAGTCTCCTGTTCGTTCATTTTAATTATCGCTCGTTTGAAGTTAAAAGTTGCACCAAACCGACTCGACCATCACTCGCTTCTGTTGCGCCCCTGAAACCTTATTGTCGATTTCAAAGTCGTGACGGTTCCACCCGTCCAGCATTTCGTTGTAAAGATCGTTCGGGTAACCCGACAGCTCGTTCATGCGACTGCGAGTTCTGTTTCGACTTAATGTGGCAAAACTTTTGAAGGAACCGGCACGGCTCTGGCGACAGCGCACAAAGAAAGCCACTGCCGCTTCCACA
>JBBSJZ010000210.1:0-9391 GCA_038256795.1 Pirellulales bacterium
AGCTTCGCCACCGCCGAACCACGCTTCGACGGAATCCCATAACGCGGATCGCTTGTAGGATCGAATTTGGTGAACGACACGAGTGGTGCCATCGTCACTGCGGGGATAGGACACCTTCGCCACGCTGGCGTATTTCGTTCCGTCAGCCGCTGTGGCAATCTTCGCCGGTACATACTGCGTTTCCATTTGCAACGCTCGATTCGGATTGGTCGGAGAAGCATCCAATAGCTTGCCAGCGAGTTCTGGTTTCTCCGTCAACACCTGCGACCAAAAGTACGGCGCGAAGAATGCAACCGGACCTTTGAAATTGGCGGTGTTGAGAAACAACGTCCAAGATTGATTGCCCGTCGCAACCGACTTACCGTCCGTCGTTTCCTTCGGATCGGTCAGTGGCAAGGGGAGGTAGCCATATCCAAACAGTTCTCCGCTCGTTCCCTGTTTCAAATTCAAACCATCGGGCGGCCACAAAATTGAGGGACTCAGCTGCACGACGCCGTACTTGCCACTGGGTTGGTTCCAATCGCGACCTTTTCCAGCGCCGGGACCGTTCGCCCACTTGCGAAAGTTCAAGTCCACGCCGCCCATGATGAACTTAGGCGTCGCGGTGGCGTACTGCGTGTCTCGCCACCATCCCAATCCGCCTTCGACGTCCGTGTACACCCCAGCCTTGAGCGGTCGATCGACCGGCGGATCGTAAACCGGGAACATCCAAGTTCCAAACAAACCCGTTTGGAATCGGCGACCCGGGTACTGGTCCAACAGCGGCCAAGCGGCGACGTACATCGAAAAGCCAGCGTCATACTCGGCCGGAACCTTTTCAATGGGTGCCAACAAATAGCCCGCCATCTCGCCGTCGACGATGCCTTCGCTTTCGTCAGCACGAACTCGCGGAACCAACAGCGAAGCGAAGATTAAGACAATCAATAACGGAAACAGTTTCACGGTCGACATCTTTGCAAGGGGCACTCATCGCGATTGACCACGCCATGCCAAATCGCGACTTGAAACGAACAATCCGCCGCAATCCTTGGCGTGGCATCCACTATACGTAATCACCTCGAACCTGACTCGATCCGACGGCGTTTTTCCCCAATGATCCATTTCGAATCGCAAATGAATCTGAGTGAAAGGGCGCGGCAAGCAATCGGTTTCGCCTGTCTCTAGAAACAAAAAGGACGTTTTGCATCACGCGCGCAATCAATGGCGATACGGTTCACTAGCGATGCTTATTCTTCGTCTCACTGTCTTAGATTTGAAAAGACATTGCCACTCGGCCCAGCCGGGAGTGTCGTCCGCCATTGCGAAATGGACGCGTTGAGCTCTTGAACGACCTCAGCCTGCGCGTCCGCGAGATTCGTCGTCTCGAGCGGGTCTGACACGATGTCGTACAATTCCGAGTAGCCTTGGTTTTTGCTAGTCAGCAGTTTCCAGTTGCGATCAACGGTAGCGAAAGCGGCCCAGTGATAGGAATCCTTGCTCTTGGGCGATCCCTGACCTGCCATCTTCCAGAACAACGGACTCGCTCTTCCAAGGGTCGGCTCACCCGTCAACGCCGGGAGTTGATTCACGCCATCGGGACGATAACCGGAAGGCAACGGTACTCCGGCGATTTGGCAGAGCGTCGGCAACAAATCAACGGCGGAGATCATCGATGTGCTATCGACCTTGCTCGGTGCAATTTTCCCAGGCCAGCGGGCGATGAACGGCACATTGACGCCGCCTTCAAAAAGCGAAGCCTTGTAACCTTTTCGACCTGCGGTGATGCCTTTGGAAGCGGCGACTCCGAATCCAGCACCAGTGGCGGTGTCGTAGGACAGGTCAAGCGGCGTCGACGCGGACGTGCGAGCGGGCCCGTTGTCACTGCTAAAGATCACCAGCGTATTTTCCGCCAGCTTCAATCGATCCAATGCGTCAAGCACTTCACCGATTCGATCATCGGCATGGGACAACACTGAAGCGTAAATCTCATCGTTCTCCTCAAGACCACTTTCACGAAACCGCCAGCGATATTTTGGGACAACGTGAAAAGGAGTGTGCGGTTCGTGCATCCACAAGTTGATAAAAAACGGCTTGCCGGCACGCTGGCTTGCCTCGATGAACGAGATCGCGTGATGGGCGTCTTCGTGAACCGGCATTTGCTCACCGGAGCAATTGAACGCTCCGTAAGTGTCGTAGCCGTACTCGCCGGGCGCCGGTGAGTCGGGAATCATGTCGTTGGAAAGATGCCATTTTCCAAAATGTGCCGTCGCGTAGCCACCGCTCCGCAGAAGCCGTGGCAATGTGACATTATCGACGGCAAGCCAATCGGGCATGTTTCGCTTCGCGTTGCTGGGCACCCAAGCAAAGTGCCCGTCGATGTTGTAACGAGCCGGATAGTGCCCGGTCATGACCGCTGTACGACTGGGCGAACACACACCGCTGGCAACGGTGAATCGATGAAAGTCAGTTCCCTCACGAGCTAAGCGGTCGATGTTCGGCGTTTTGACATAGGGGTGTCCGTGGCAACCAAGATCACCCCAACCCCAGTCGTCCGCGAAAACGAACACAATGTTGGGACGTTGCTCTGCGGCCTGTGCTTTTGCCGCAAAAACTCCGAGCAGAACGAATGCAAAGCAGAGTAGGTTTTTCATATCAGAACCGGAGCTTCAATGGATTAGTTGGGAAGTTATCTTGGGTCAATGATTGATTCCTCAGGTTCTGCGACCAGCCAACGCAAATGAAGAAATGCCGGTTTCTCTCCACGCGAGTTTTTGCCTGCGATGCGAGTTTCGCTGCGGTCGCCTGGTTCGGATCTGAGTTGCACCGTGGGCGAGAAGGTCAATCGTTTTAGGAGTCCCAATCACTGAGTCGGTTGTCGGCAAAGTTCTCGAAGTCGGTCTTGCCATCCCAAAACAGTTTAACGCGATCG
This sequence comes from Pirellulales bacterium, assembly GCA_038256795.1. Lineage (GTDB taxonomy): Bacteria > Planctomycetota > Planctomycetia > Pirellulales > Pirellulaceae > JBBSJZ01. Next base: position 2,909 of record JBBSJZ010000210.1, read on the forward strand.
GGATCGACTCGATACGAAATCGCACAACTCGCAACAAAACGCTTTCTACTTCCCACTCTTTGAGGATCTCGACACCTTCGTTGCTCATGAAAATGTCTTGACGAACTTTACGACCGGTCAAGCCCGTCCGTACAGGGGACCAAAATTCTGACAGGCTCGGAAATCCGCTGATTCCAAGTCCGCCGTACCGAATGCATTCCAAGCACTGGGGCGGAACACACGCGATTCGTCCACGTTGTGCATGTAAACCGGAATCCGCAGGATCGACGCGAGAGTGATGAACAAGTGACCGACGTGGCCAGCCGTCATCACACAGTGGTTCGCGCCCCAGTGATTCATAACTTCGTAGGTCGACGTGAACGCGCCGCGACCGGTTACCGTGGGGGCGAACCAAGTTGTCGGCCAAGTGGGATTGGTGCGGTTGTCGAGCACCTCGTGAACATGGCTGGGCAATTCCACGGTGTGGCCTTCGGCGATTTGCAGCACTGGCCCCAAGCCATCCACCAAGTTGATTCGTGTCATCGTCGCAGGCATTCCACCTCGCGTTTTGTAGCGCGTACTCATGCCGCCGCCCGGAAAGTACTCCGTGATCGAGGGGTGCCAGGTTGTTGCCTGCAGACACTTCGCGACTTCCGCATCGCTGATTTCCCAGAATGGCTTCATCGTCGGCTTGCCAGCGGCATCGGTTTGCTCGCCGGTTCCGTCGAGTGTCGCGGGGCCGGAATTGATGAGGTGCAACAGTCCGTCGGCTGCATGGCCATCGAGCTGGTAACCACCGCACGCACCGAACACGGCATCGGGACTCCAGTAGGTTCGCAAATCAGCGAACACTTGCGCCGTGTTCGTTAGCAGGTGACCAAACAACATCGTGGCTGCGTTGAGCGCATCGTTCTCCGTTGCGACGATGTAGGGCGCCCGTTTGCCGTTCCAATCGAACGAGGTATTGAGAATCGCTTCGAGGAAGTCACCGTTAGGAAAGTGGTCCGTCCATTGACGCTGGCCTTGGAAGCCAGACGCGATCGCGTTGTGTCCGTGAGCCTGTTCGCCCAATCCCATTTCAGCCAGTTTGGGATTACCGACCATCAGATCGCGAGCGATGAGCGTCATCTTGACGCTGTCGGACCACTCGCCGTCGAGTTGCGCCCGCGATCGCTTGGTTTCGTCACTGTTGTAGTCGTCGCCTTCGGGGCAATTTTCGTTGACCCAGGCGAGTGCCTTTTCGTACTCGGCTTGATCGAATTGGCCCTTGTTCATTCGCCCGATGAACTCGCTCATGTCGATGTCTTCGACTCGCATCCCCAGCCATTTTTCCCAGAAGGCGAAATCGACCATCGACCCGGCGATGCCCATCGACGTGCCGCCCATCGACAGATACGCCTTGCCTCGCATCAGCGAGACCGCCAAACCGGCTCGCGTGAAGTTAAGAATTTTGGCTTGCACGTCCGCGGGCATGTCGGCATCACCTGCGTTTTGCACATCGCGGCCGTAAATGCCGAAGGCGGGGATGCCCTTTTGAGTGTGTCCCGCCAACACTGCGGCGAGGTACACCGCGCCGGGACGTTCGGTGCCGTTGAACCCGAACACCGCTTTGGGACGCAGCGGATCCATGTCCATCGTTTCAGACCCGTAGCACCAGCAAGGCGTCACGGTCAGCGACACTCCGACATTCTCGCGTCGAAATTGATGTTCGCAGGCTGCTGCCTCGGCGACGCCACCGATGCAAGTGTCCGCGATGACGACTTCGACCGCTGCACCGTTCGGATAGCGCACGTTGGCGGCAATCAGCCCAGCAACGCGTTTCGCCAGATTCATCGTCTGGTCCTCCAACGATTCACGCACGCCGCCGAGGCGTCCGTCAATCGTGGGGCGAATGCCGATCTTGGGAAGGTTGTCCTGGAAAGCAGTATGGGATTTTTGTGGAATCGTCATGGTGGCGAATTTTTTCAGGACTTTCGAGGGCCAAAGGTTGCGGATAGAAGCGATACTCTCGCTCGTTTGTTGATGCACTCACCCGCTGCGTGAGCGAGAAACAGTCACCATCTCTCGCCTACGCCTGCGGGTTGAGTTTTGCTCGCCGAACTCCCTATCGCGACTCAAGCAACAGGCCGTTGGCGAGCTCCGCGACACGTCACGTTCATTCGCGAGCTGGCGAGCAACTGTCATAGCGTATTCAAACTGTGGCGGCGACAGGCTACCGCTCATCGCGAGCCTAGCAACCTAGTGATGCTCGCCACCTGGCGCGAATCAATTGCGTTGTGCAGCAATTCTTTCAAATCTTAAAAAGCGCGTTCACCCTGCAATGGTGGTAAGGTCGGCTGCACGTGCAAAAATGGCTCACGACGTGAGTAGTTGAGGACAGAAACTTGGACTCCAAATCTCCATGACGGCTTCGAGTTCACGCGTCAGCCCACCAGGGTCGGTGAGCGGTCCGGCATAGAATCGTTCGAGGACTTCCTCTCGATATTCGCGAAGGCTCTCCAGATCATGTAGCCACTGGACCGCGATCTCGACGTACTCGGCAGCGTTCTCCGCAACCAATTCATGCATCCCCATGCGCAACATCATTGCCGACGTGGCTCGGTGCGCGTAGAAGTCGCCACAGCAGGAGACAATTGGCGTTCCGACCGACAAACATTCCAGCGACGTCATCGTCCCTTGGTACGGAAACGCATCGAGCGCCAAATCCACCGTAGCCATCGTTCGCAAATGCTCCGCCAACGACTCCGCCCGCGACCGGAATTGCAACCGATGCGGTAACACTCCCTGGGCCGCGAACGCTTGGCGATAACGATCTTGAAGTGATCGCACTGAATAGCGATCGCCGTACTTCAATACCATCAAAGCCTCGGGCACGCGCCGCAGAATTGCCGCGTAGGCGGCAATCGCTGACGGTGAAATCTTGGCGACGTTATTGAACACGCCGAGCATCGGTGGCCCACTGTGCTGGCTGGCGATGTCCTTGGCGATCTCGTACGGCCGCCAAGCGATGTGAGCATGGTCCAACCACACCAATCGCTCGCCATACAAATGATCCGTTAGCCCTGGTGGGTCAGCAAAACGATCCGTCACATGGTAGTCGATGGACTGGATCGCTGACGTATTGGGATAGCCAAGAAATGAAGCTTGTACCGCAGCCGCCCGTCGCGATAACACGCAGAGCCGATTGCCGCCGCCGGTGTATCCGCCCAAATCGATGAGCACATCCAGCTCATGAGAGCGGATCGTTTCCAGAACTCGATCGTCCGACCAACCCCGCAGACTCACAAAAGAATCGACGGCCGCTCGCGTCGCGCACGTCGTCGCATCGCTGCGATGGCCGTCGTGGTAGACGGTCGTGTGAAAGCGCTCGCGGTCATGCGATTGCAATATCGGCAACATCAATTTGCCGACCGGATGCGTGTAGAAATCACTCGAGAGGTAGCCGATGCGAATCCGCTCATGCAACGGCCGCTGTCGCGGCCGTACCGTCTCCGCCCGCTCCGTGAACCGCATCGCCAGCCGGAAGTGTTCGTTCGACACCTCCGCGGCTGAGTAGCGGTCCGAGTAATTCATGTACAGCAAGAAGTTTGCCGCCGCACCGGTATGTTGTGGATTCAACTGCAGTAGCCGTCGGCAATACGCCAAAGACTCATCGACTTCGCCGACAGCGACGAGTAACAGTGAAAGTTGAAACAAGTTATCGCAATGCCCCGGCGACACTTGAGCCAAACGTCGACGCAGCGGGATCGCCTCGAACTTCCGCTCGGCTTGCTGTAACGCCTCGCAAGCCAATAGCAACACTTGCACTTCGACTTCCGCGTCGCCCGCTTCCACGAGGCCCGCCAAGCCCATGAGTAATCGAGCCGACTCATCGACTTCGCCGATCCATCCGAGCGATTGTGCCAATCGCAACTGTGCCGCCACATCCGTCGGCACCAATTCAGAAGCCTCGCGCCACCGCACCACCTCGTCATCCCAATCCGTCCTGCGAAATCCTTCGCCACTCCCGAGCGGAGCACGCTCACGCTCTTGGGCGGGTCGGCATCCCAGGGCCGGGGAGGTCCGTTCCCAGCCTCCACCAACACCGCCCACCATGCACCTCACTCGCCGCAACTGTTCTGGCATCGAATAACCCAACAACTCCAGCGTCGCTTCAAAATCTTGATTCCCCTGTACCCGTTGCCAAAACTGCGGATCGATTTTCTCTCGCCGCGTCGGCGCAATGACCGTTCGCCGCAAGTCCAACACTTCACCAGTAACATTCGTGTACCCGGCCCAGCGTCCCTTCCAGCCCTCGTCGTAGGCCAGCGCATTCACCTCACAAATCTGCCTGAGCACTGTCTCTGGCGACACTAAAAAATCTTCATAGCGATACCAGTCAAGCCGCTGGATCGCTTCCGCGAACGCGCGCATCCCGCGCCACATTGCCGCGTCGTCCCAATCACTGGACAGCACTCGCAATCGCTTGGTGCTCAAATACTGATCCACAGGATGCCGCACCGTCGCAAACCGGCCCGAGGCCAAGCAGAATCTGCCTTCTGACTCACCCGCTTGCGGGATAGGTCGCGGTCTGAGCCGCGGGTGAGCGTCCACTTCGTCTCGTGCTCTGTCCAGCCCCAACTCTTCCCAAGCGAAGCTCATCGTTGGCTCAGCAAACGGAATCCCGATCCAATCCAAATGCGACCAATCACGAACCACAACTTTCAATCCCTCGCTCGCCGCCCGCTGCTCAACCAACGCCATCGCCACCACCAGATCATGCCCATTCTGCAGCTCCCGCACCTCGTCAGCCGACACCAACCCATACCACTCATTCGCCTGGCGCAGCGGGTTGTACTGAGACAAGCCCCGAGGATGGATCTCGCTCAACAAACAAACTCCGTTCATCGACGCCAAACAGCGACAAATGAGAGTCCCGCCAGTGCGGGCAAGATGGTGAATGAGGAGCATCAGTGATGAACCACGACGCTACCGCATCGAACCGTCTCACTGAGCATGCTTCACCTCCCCATCTTGCTTTGCTTGCTCACGATGGAGTCGATCGGCTATCTCGGCACGACGACGTGCACCCACATAGGCGGGTGATCCTCTCCACGAAGCCCATCGATCCAAGTCTTTTTGAGCTTGGACAGCATCCTCACCGTGATTGACGAGCCACTCCAAGAGTCTTGCATGGTCAAGATGCTGCTTCGGTGAAAGCGTCGACAAGCCATGCTTCGCCTTTACGACAGCATGAATCAGTTTACTATTACTGTTGGCTCGGTAAATAGACGGATCCGCTCCAGCTTCAAGTAATTCAAGCGCTATATCGTACTGCTGAAACCAGCCAATCGCGGTGATCGTTGCCGGCCACCCAGTATAGCCGAGTTCGTTGATGTCAGCGCCCGCATCAAGCAACAAATTTATTCTCACGCTACGATTAGGCCTGCCACCCGCAATCAAGACATGGAGCAACGGCTCATTTAAATGGCTCTTCTGGCGAGGGTTTCCGCCATTATGCAGGACAGCCTCAAAGTAGCCTGGGAAATAAGTCTCAGCAGCCAAAATTGTGACTGAGTCTCCAGCAAGAAACGCCGATGGCACACCGAAGTTGCCCGTGAACTTCACGTTGGGATCCGCACCCGACTGAAGCAACAACTCAAATCGCTCCAACTTTCCATCCGGGAACGCCCACAGTAGTGGAGTCATACTGTCTCGACCCAACGCATTCACATCGACACCATCCGCGATCAATTCTCGCATCCGCTCAATATCGCTTGCTTCGATCGCTCGGCACAACTCGATCACGCTAGGGTCATCAAAAAACACCTCCGCCGTCCAATCGAATTTCTGATGAAAACTTTTCTTCAATATCTGAGATGGCATCTTCATCACTTCGTTGCAACCAGAAAATATCGGATGAAACAGAATCACGATGAACCACATCCTAAACAGCGACAAACCGCAGAATCTTTTATAGATCATAGCCGTACGCATCCCATCCAGAAGATTCGTTGACTAGAAGTCCATAATGATAATATAACGTCGTGTGCGCGAGTCCCATCTTAATTAGTAAAGCGCTAAAGCTGGAGGCGAGTGCAATAAAACCAGGCCCGAAGCCCAACGCTCCGGAAGCTGCTTCAGCGGCCAATAATGTGGAAAAAGCTGCCACTTCAAGATCAATTGGACCGTCCATCTTGTAGCGAGTTCCAATCGCATTTTGCAGTGGAGTAGCGTCTTGGAAAAAGCTCAGTATGTCGTAATCCAGGAAGTAGGCATCGATGAGCGTTGTTGCCATGACGTCATAGCGAAACAGTGACCCCGGATGGATCTCTTGCTCGGGTTCTAGGACGGCTCCATACACGTCTCGCTGAAGCAGTGTCACTCGCTGTAAACCAGCAGCGTTAAACGTATCGGCGTGAATGTTTGCGGCGACTGCAGCAGCGCTGGCAATTCCTCCTCCCAGCGAATGCCCGGTGGTAATTAGATTTCCATGTGGTCCACCATCTCTGGCAATCGACTCTA
>JBBSJZ010000211.1:0-9381 GCA_038256795.1 Pirellulales bacterium
AGGCGACTTTGACGTCGAAGCGATGAGCAAGGGTGTGGCGGAAGCACTGGCCGGTGGAACCCCCGACCTCTCCGAAACAGAACTCGCCGACATCAGCGGCAATATCGAAACGATCCTGCGTGGCCGCCAAGAAGCCCAAATGGAAGCATCCAAGAAAGCGGCGGTGCTGAATCAAGAAAAGAGCGATCTGTTCATGAAACAGAACGCGAAGAAGGAAGGCATCAAGACCATCGAAGGCGGCGTCCAATACCAAGTGGTCACGGCCGGTGACGGTGGATCACCCAGCGCGTCCGATACGGTCAAGGTCCACTACACGGGCCGACTCACCAGCGGCAAAGTTTTTGACAGCTCCATCGAGCGTGGTGAGCCCACATCCTTCCGTGTCGGCCAAGTCATCAAGGGATGGCAAGACGCGTTGCAAAAGATGAAAGTCGGCGACAAGTGGATGCTCTACATTCCACCCGAATTGGCTTACGGTGCCGGCGGAGTCCCCGGGGCTGGTGCCGAACCCACGATCGGCCCTAACGAAGTCCTTGTGTTCGAGGTCGAGTTACTCGAGATCCTCTAACTCGAGTTTCTCTCATTCGAACTTTGATCACCGGCTCACTCCTTTCAAACTCTCTCGCCCCAGGTTGTCTTCATGAACCGTTCGCTCATCATCCGGATGCTTGCCGTTGCAGCTTGCGTTAGCATCGCCGCTCCCGCCGGCTTCTCGCAAGAGTCATCCACGATCAACCTTGCCCAGCCACCGGCATCACTGGACGTCTCGCCGATGCCCGTCGAGGTTGTGCTCGCGTATCCGAACCTTCGCGTCTCGCGACCGATCGTGATGACCGGTGCCGGTGACGGCAGCGGTCGTCTGTTCATCGCTAGCCAAAGGGGCGAGATCTACTTCGTTAAGGAGTCCGACACTGAAGTCGAAGAAGCGACGCTGTTCATGAACTTGCAAGAAGCGGTGAGTTATAAAGACCGCGAGAATGAGGAAGGCTTGCTGGGGTTAACGTTTCATCCCAAGTTTAGCGAGAACGGTAAGTTCTACGTTTACTACACCACGGTCGAGCGGCCGCACGTTTCGGTCGTGAGCCAGTTCACAACGAAATCAGGCGACACCAATCAAGGCGACCCCACCAGCGGTGTCGAATTGATGGAGATCCAGCAACCGTTTTGGAACCACAACGGTGGCACGCTCGCGTTCGGTCCCGACGGATTCCTGTACATCGCTCTGGGTGATGGCGGAAAGGGAAATGACCCGCTGCAAAGTGGCCAAGACGTCAGCAAGCTATTGGGTTCCGTTTTGCGAATTGATGTCGACAACAAGGCGCCCGGACTGAATTACGCGATCCCTCAAGACAACCCCTTTGTCAACAAAAGTAATGCCTGGCCCGAAATCTATGCCTGGGGCATTCGCAACATTTGGCGGATGGCGTTCGATCCCAAGACCGGTGACCTATGGGCGGGTGATGTCGGCCAAAACGATTGGGAAGAAGTCAACCTGATCGTCAAGGGCGGCAACTACGGATGGAGTCTGCGCGAAGCGTCGCACAGCTTCACGCTCGACGGGAACAAGGGTTCCGGCCCGCGCGCCGATTTGATCGAACCACTCGTCGAGTATCCGCACACGGACGATTGGGGCAAGTCGATCACCGGCGGCGCCGTCTACCGTGGTACCGCGACACCAATGCTCGACGGATATTACCTCTATGGCGATTACGTCACGGGCCGCTTGTGGGCGCTCAAGTATGACGCTGAGCAAAAGAAAGTCACCGAGAACCGCACGATCGCGTGGCCGCAACTCGCCGTGTTTACGTTCGGTCAAACCGATTCCGGCGAAGTGCTGATGAGCACGATGATGAGCGGCGGTCAAATCTTTAAGTTCGTCGCGAAGTAGCTCACGACCGTGCCCAACGACTCGATCACTGTCGCCGCACTCTATCGCTTTGTGCGGCTGGATGACCACGCATCACTCCAACAACCCTTGCTGGAATTGATGCGACGAGTCCGAGTGCGAGGCACGCTACTGCTCGCCGGTGAAGGCATCAACGGCACCATCGCGGGGCCGCTTAGCGGGATCACCGCAGTGCTCGATCATTTGAATAGCGATGCGAGACTTTCACCGCTGGAGGTGAAAATCTCGAGTTGTGACGAGCCACCGTTCAAGCGATCACGCGTGCGACTCAAGAAAGAAATCGTCACGCTCGGTGTCGACGGCATCGACCCCAACGACTGCGTCGGCACCTACGTCGAGCCGGAAAATTGGAACGCTTTAATTTCACAACCGGACGTGATCGTCATCGACACGCGGAATGATTACGAAGTCGCGATCGGCGCCTTCGACGGTGCAATCAATCCGCACACCGAATCGTTTCGCGATTTCCCCGCGTTTGTCGACGAACACCTCGACCCGGCCAAGCACACGCGCGTGGCGATGTACTGCACCGGTGGGATTCGGTGCGAGAAGTCGACGGCGCTGCTCAAACAAAAGGGCTTCGGCGAGGTCTATCACCTTCGCGGTGGCATCTTGAAGTATCTCGAGCGAGTGCCCGAGAACGAGTCGACATGGTCGGGCGAGTGCTTCGTGTTTGACGAACGAGTGTCCGTCAAACACGGACTCTCGGTGGGTGACAAAGTGCTTTGCTATGGCTGCGGCTGGCCCGTTTCCAGCGACGATCAATCGCACCCAAGCTTCCGCGCCGGCGTCCATTGCCCACGCTGTGTCGATGTTCTCAGCGAAGAACAAAAGGCGAGGTTTTCCGAACGCCAACGGCAATTGGATCAGCAAAAAGACCAGCGCCGACGTGATCCACGCAACTCTCAAACCAAGTGAATGCTCAGATGCCCGCCGATCCGAATCATGTGCTCGAATTGATGCTGGGTTTTCGTCGCTCGAAAACGTTATTTGGTGCCGTTGAGCTCGGTGTCTTCGATGCGCTCGATGGCCAAGCGCTCACGAGCGACGCGTTGGCGACGCTGCTCCAGTGCGACGCGCACGCGATGCGGCGGTTGGCGGATGCACTGGTCGGCCTCGAGTTGCTCTCACGCGACGGCGATGCGTACTCGAACACAACGGCGGCCACGGATTACCTATGCACGTCGAGTCCCCATCGATTGACCGGGTACATCCGCTTCAGCAACGATGCGAGTTGGAAGCTGTGGACTCATTTTGAGGATGCGATTCGCGAGGGAGGTCACCGCTGGAAACAAGTTTACGGCTGGGACGCGCCGATTTTCTCCAGCTTCTTTCGTGACGAGCGCGCGATGCGCGAGTTCTTGATGGGCATGCACGGTTACGGGGTGATTAGCTCGCCGCGTGTCGTCCGAGCTACCGACTTGTCACGCTATCGCAAGCTCGTCGACCTCGGTGGTGCGACCGGTCACTTGGCGATCGCCGCTTGCGAGGCTTACGCGGACATGCGAGCGACCGTCTATGATCTGCCCGAGGTGACGCCGCTTGCCCGCGAAATCGTGGGGCTGTCTTCAGTGTCCGAACGCATTGATGTCGTCGGCGGAGACTTTTTCGCTGACGAGCTGCCCGCCGCGGATCTGTATTCACTGGGTCGCATTTTGCATGACTGGAGTGACGACAAGATCCTGCGATTGCTCGGTAAAATCTATCACGCTTTACCCGCCGGCGGCGGCCTTCTCGTGGCTGAGATCATGATCTCGCCGCAGCGCAGTGGACCCGTGTGGGCCCAGATGCAAGACTTGAACATGCTGCTCTGCACCGAAGGCCGCGAACGGACAGCGGCCGAGTACGAGTCGCTGCTCAAGTCGATCGGTTTCGCCAGTGTCCAAGCGAACGTCACCGGCGCACCCGTCGATGCGATCCTGGCAACCAAGTAGTTCACAGCGGCGTCTTGCTCGATTGGCCCGCCACCTCGACGACGTACTTGGGGACCGCGTACCCCGGAAGTCGTGACCGCATCGTGGCGACCAACTCTCGGCCGCGGTCGATATCGACCTCAAAGTGCGCCGCGCCGCGGACCTTGTCGAGTTGATGCAGATAGTACGGCTGCAACCGATGGTTGATGAGCACGCGGCTCAACTCGATGAGTGTCTCAGCATCATCGTTGACGCCACGCAGCAATACGGATTGATTGAGCACGGGGATACCCGAGTCGACACAGCGGCCAAGACGCTGGAGGACATCGTCGCCCAGTTCGCGGGGATGATTCGCATGCACGACGATCCAGCACGCGAGACGACTCGCGGCAAGCCTTTGGATGAGCTCGTCGGTCAATCGCTGCGGGATCACGATCGGCATCCGGGTGTGAATTCTCAAACGGCGCAGATGACTGATCGATTCCAATTGCTCGAGGAGTCGAAAGAGCGAGGCATCGACGACCGTGAGCGGATCACCGCCGCTGAGCAAGACTTCTTCGATCTCCGGGTGAGCGACGAGATAGTCAATCGCGGCTTGCCAATCGTTCGGGCGGGCGCCCGCGTCGTGATAGGGGAACTCGCGGCGAAAACAGTATCGACAATGGACTCCACAGGCGCCGGTCGTGACAATGAGCGCTCGACCGTCGTACTTGTGCAGCACACCGCCCCCGGCCAGCGACTTCAAATCGCCCACGGGGTCCGCCACGAAGCCAGTGGAGGAAGCCGCTTCCAAGGTTGAATCGAGCACTTGAATCAACAACGGATCATGGGGATCAGCGACGCGAATCTTGCGAAGAAATTCGAGCGGAACGAACGTCGGGAACGAGTCTGCACCCCGGGTCTGAGTATCCGGCGGTAGCTCAAGACGTTCTCGCAGTTCGGCGGACGAACGGATCGCCCGCTTCATCGCGGTTTGCCAATCGACGGCAATTTCCGACTCGTCGGCGGACCTCGCCGACCCGGTCGGGACAAACCGGGCGGGGGCCGCTAGAATTCCGGGGGTCTGTCCAGACGCATCGTCCCGAAGGGTCTCCATCGACAACTTTTTGCCTCTTCGTACTTCAAACACAACTATTGACTCGAATAGCGGAGCCGAGCCACCGTGGCCACTTATAATACCAGTGATTTTCGCAAGGGACTCAAAGTTCAAATCGACGGTGAGCCGTACTTGATGACGGAAATGAACTTCGTCAAGCCTGGAAAGGGCAACGCGATGTACAAGTGCCGCCTCAAGAACTTGGTCCGTGGTACCACGCTGGATCGCACCTACAAAGGGGGCGATTCGCTTGAGGTTGCGGATATCGAAAGCACCGAAGTCACGTTCCTTTACCGCCAGGGCGAAGAGTTCGTGTTCATGCACACCACGAACTTTGAGCAATACGAAGTTCCGCCGGATGTCGCCGGTGACATTTGGAAGTACCTCAAGGATGGTACCCCGTGCACGATGACGATCTACAACGGTCAACCGATCATCGTCGAACCACCCCAACACGTTGAGCTGGCGATCACCGATTGCCCGCCTGGGACCAAGGGCGACACCGCCACCAACGTCACCAAGCCCGCACTCGTCGAGACCGGCGCTGAATTCCTCGTGCCCGGGTTCATCAAGATGGGAAACGTCATCAAGATCGATACCCGGACCGGTGAGTACATCGAGCGTGTCAGCAATTAACTCCGTCATCTCTGATCGGATCTGAGCCCGTGGTGAACACGCTCTTCCTTCCCGAACTTCGCGAAATGCTAGCCGTCGCGAATCGCGGTGAGTTGGAAGAGTTCTGTTCCGCGCTCAATCCCGGTCGTACCGCCGAGTTTATGGAAGGACTCGATGATGACGAAGCTTGGGAAGTGCTGCAGTTCGCCGAACCGCCGCGACGAGCTGAGATTTTTGGCTACTTTTCCGAAGATCGCCAACTCGCGATGCTCGGCAAACATGCTCCAGCGGAGGTTGCCGAGCTCGTCGAAGAGATGGCCGCCGACGATCGCGTCGACTTGCTGCATGAGTTACCGGATCGACGCGTCGACGAGATTCTGCCGCTGCTGCCGCTCGCCGACCGTCGCAACATTCAACGCTTGCGATCGTATGCGGAGGGAACCGCCGGATCGCTGATGACGACCGAGTTTGCCCAGCTCGATCAACACCTGACCGTTCGACAAGCGTTCGAGGAACTCAGCAAAATTGCTGCGGAGCTCGAAACGATCTACTACCTGTTCATCGTCGACAGCGATCTGCAACTTCGCGGCATCGTTTCGACGCGGCAACTGGTTTCGTCACTCGGCAAGCCCGATCGCAAACTCGGCGAGATGATGGAAACCGACGTCATCACCGCGCTCGTGACGGAAGATCAGGAATCAGTCGCCGAGAAAGTCGAACACTTCAATTTGCTCGCGATCCCCGTCGTCGACTCGGGCCGCCAATTGCTCGGCATCATCACCCACGATGACGTGATCGATGTCGTTCGCGAAGAGTTGACCGAAGATGCCCAGCGGATCGCCGCCGTCGCGCCGCTCGACGAAGATTTCTTGCGGATCAACCTGCTGCTGCTGTCTTGGAAACGCGGCATTTGGTTGACGATTCTGTTCTTCGCCGCCCTGCTCACCGCATTCGCCCTGCGGCACTACGAGGCTGAGTTACAGCGGTTCGTTTGGCTGGTTTGGTTCATCCCGCTCATCATTAGTGCCGGGGGGAATTCCGGCAGCCAGTCGGCGACACTCGTCATCACCGCCATGACGTGTGGTGAAGTGAAGTTCAGGGATTGGAAACGAGTCATGATTCGCGAGTCCGTCGTCTCGGTCATCCTCGGTGCGTGCCTCGCCGCCATCGGCTACGCCGTTGCCGTCTTCGTCGCACCGACTGCATTTGATGCGTGGGTCATCCCGATCACGTTGCTCAGTGTGATCATTTGCGGCTGCCTCTGTGGCGCAGCCCTGCCCATGATCTTCAAGCGACTCGGTTTGGACCCGGCGCTCATGAGCAACCCGTTCGTCGCGGGCATCGTCGATATCCTCGGTATCGTGATCTACATCAACGTCGCCAGATTGATACTCAATTAAACCCCGCGCGGACGAATCTTCAAAACGTTTGTAAATGTTTCCCATGGGCGGCAGTTTTGTTCGGGCCCGTCCATGGTTCGAATTTCATATTCAACAATCTTATGCCGGAAATTGCAGCACCAAGTGGGTTGCTTTGACTTTCTCAACCGGTTTTGGCACGACTCGTGCATTACACCTCGTTCGACAACGCTCGACGGCCCGGCGACTGAGATCACCGGAACCACAATGACTGAGCGACACTTATCGATCCGCCGAAAAGGCAAAGGAGACTGCCATGTTAGTTTTGACTCGAAAGATGAATGAGCAAATTTTGATTGGCGATGACATCAAAATCACGCTCGTGCGAGTTCGTGGCAACACGGTGCGAATTGGCATCGAGGCGCCTCGCGATGTGCGTGTCCTCCGCGGCGAGTTAACACCGGACGCAGGTGCGGTTGCCGATGCCGATGCCGATGAACAGCCCACGATTCTGAAGCGACCGAGCGTCGCGACGGCCCGAGTGAAATCATCCGCCAAGTGCAACAAACAAGACGCGAGCTCGGCTCCGTTCCCAAGCACTTCACGTCCGTCACTGGGCCTCAGTGACACGCGACAAATGTTCGTCGGCAAAGTGAGTCGCGATGGAAAGTCGAGCGAGCTGAGTCGGGTCGCGGCCCCGGCCGCACCGCTGGCGCGGTTCATGTCCGCCCCATAATCCTGGCGTCACCGCCGCAGCGATCCCGGTTTGGTGTCTTTGCGGCGAGCGTCCTGGCTCGTGCGATATCCCTGGCCGAGTAGCGGCGTGCTGGCTTGGCCATCATCGGCGGAGAAATTACTTGCGGGCGCCACGATGTGATGTCGCGGTGAATTGATCATCGCGAGCCGATCGACGGCGTCGATCTCGCGAAGGTGCTCCAAAAGAATGCGGCGGACTTCAAAGATCGCTTTTCCACTCATGTGAATCGACGTGTGGTCGGCGTTGAGCACCAATTCGCTTTCCACGTCTTCCATGTGGGCACTTTCGAAATCAACGACTCCGTCACCGCGACCGGCTCGACCGGTGATGAGGGATGAGCTTTCGAGCACGCCGACGATGTTGTGATAATGAACATCTGGCGATTTCTTGGCCCGCAGCATCACCGGGAATATCGGCGATTCCGGTGCTAATGAATCGATCGCATTGGCCACCGTGAGCAATTGCTTGTTCTTGATCACGTCCGGATTCTCGCGCGCGATTCGCTCACCGAGCGAAACCGTCAATTGCGGCAGTTTAATAAACTTGCGAGCGAGCCAGCGAGTGTAGTCGTTCGCAAACTCACTGCCGCGGTGCGGAGTGCTGATGGTGACGACACGTTTGACCGATTGATTGGGCTTGAAGAACAAAGTACTCACGAGCTTGGTCCGATCCTCCTCGGGGCCGTGCAGCTTCTCCGGTGGCTGGTCACTGACGATCTTCCAGAAATCGTCGCCGCTATCGATCGTTTGCATCCGGCTGACCAATCCGCCCATGCTGTGTCCGACCAGTACCATTTGGTCGAGTTGGCTGTCTTGATGAACGGGATCGAATGCGTCACGCATCGCCACCAAGTCCGTGCGCAGTTGCGTCGCGCTGAGCCAGAAAGGTTGCCCGGACGGGTACAGGTAAAACCAAAATTGGTAGCGTTCACGAATCTCGGGAAAACTGCGCAGATCATTGAACATATCCATCCACGTGAGCGGACTGGACCACAGCCCGTGAACCATCAACACCGGTATGCGCTCGGGATCGTACGGTTCCAACATGAACAAGCCGCGTTTCTTTTGCGAATCGTTCGGATCGAGAAGTCCTTCGGTGGCGCGATTGCGTTTGCGGAAATCGGGACTGTCGAGAAAAAACGCGAGTGGCGTCGTTAGATCGGTCTCGAGGGGCACCCATTGGTTCGCCAGTTGAATTTGGTTCGCGGCGAGCGGGTCAAAAAATTCGAGGATGCACGTCGGCGTTTCACCAGCCCGCTTGGTGCCCTGGGCCGGCACACATCGCATCATCGCCGTCACGGCGTAGCTCAATCCTTCGGGGTAATACTTCTCCCGCGCATCGCCCGCTTGCTGGGGTTGGCGAACGGCGATCAACGGGACGCCCAAACCATAGGTCGTGTGACGATTGTGCAGCGTTTCGATCTGGAAATCGCTGACAAACTCGTAGCGATCAAACTCGTTAGCGTCCCATTGGCCTCGCATTTCCGTCCGCACGATAAACGTCCGATCGGCGGTGTTGATCGTGTAGGTCTGGCCCGGCTTGAGGCTGTTCTCCTTGCACAACAGTCGCAACGTGTCCTCGAGCGACTCGTTGTACAAGTCGCACGCCGCTCGGAACTGAGGATCGTAGGGGTTGCGAGTGATTTGCAAATCATCGCTGAACAAATAGTCGTAGCTATTCGTCAGCGCCACACCGAAATGATTCAAGGCCTCGCTCGAGCGATCGGCCTTTTCCGA
>JBBSJZ010000212.1:0-9369 GCA_038256795.1 Pirellulales bacterium
AAGTTGGTCCCCTCTCCCCGTCGCTTCGATGGGTAGAGGGTTAGGGTGGACTAAAATTGGTTCCCTCTCCCCGTCGCTTCGATGGGTAGAGGGTTAGGGTGGACTAAAATTGGTCCCCTCTCCCCCATCGCTTCGATGGGGAGAGGGTTAGGGTGAGGGGCCCTTTAGTCGGAAAATCATTTTTGAACCGACACGATGCACAACTTCATGAAACCCGTGATCCCCGCGAAACACTCACCAACTTGGGAGCTCGACATGACCCTGGCGAGTAACGCGCTGACCGTGGACGTCGAGGACTACTTTCAAGTGTCCGCGTTTAGCCAGCGCATTTGTCGATCGACCTGGGACGCGGTTCCCTGTCGAGTTGAACAAAGCACCGACCGCATCCTCGCCTTGTTTGACGCGTGCCAAGTCAAAGGGACGTTCTTCATTCTCGGCTGGGTGGCCGACCGCTTTCCCAAACTGGTCCAGCGAATCGCCACTGCCGGACACGAGGTCGCCTCGCACGGCTATTGGCATCAATTGGTTTATGATCTGACGCCCGAACAGTTCGCGGGTGATCTTATTCGCAGCCGGGATGCTATCGGTACCGCGTGCGGCGTGACGGCGACCGCCTATCGTGCTCCGAGTTTTTCGATCGTTGAACGTTCTTGGTGGGCACTCGACGTGCTCGCGGAGCTGGGGTTCACGGTCGATTCGAGTGTTTTTCCCATCCGCGGCCACGATCGCTATGGCGTTCCCGATGCCAAGCAAGAAATTCATCAAATCGCTACACCGCATGGCGCTCTGTGCGAATTCCCGCCGTCGATATGGAAGCGAGGTCGCATGAACGTGCCGATCGGTGGCGGCTATTTTCGCTTGTGTCCCTTGGCATTAACGCTCAAAGCGATCCGCGAAGTCCGCAAGCAGGGACGGCCCGCCATGTTCTACATCCATCCCTGGGAAATCGACCCATCCCAGCCACGCGTGAAAAAGATCGGAGTGAAAACCCGCTTTCGACACTACGTCGGCGTCACCAAGACTGAACGTCGCTTGCGGCGGTTATTAACCACCCAGCCGTTCGATCGCATGGATAACGTCATCCAATCGATGACCCTGCCTGCGCCATGTAGCTAGATAACACTCATGTCCCCTCTCCCCATGCCTTCGATTGAGGAGAGGGTTAGGGTGAGGGGCGTGTTGAGCAATCGGGATAGTCGTTCTCGAATCGCACCCTGAGCAAGGCCGGTGGCTAGCGCCACAGCCGCTCACCCGGATGCTGAAGCCGCATGGGGCGGTTATGCGTTCTCGACCGATCCTTCATGTGTTGAAATCCAAACCTTCCACCAAAATCGAAACCGTAACCTGGTGAATCACATCACATACTCTAATTTCCCTCCAGCGGCTATGGTTATCCCTCTCGTGTGATGTCAATGACTATCCGTCGATCGTGTCGATGTCGCTTGCTTATTGAATCTGATAGCGAGCGTTCCGTTTCCGTTTGATACAATCGCTAATCCCTCAGGGTGGAAATCGTTCGCGATGTCACCCAAGTGGACGAAGTCCGCGCTGAATTAGAGGCACCGTGAAGTTGTCAGTTGTCAGTTGTCAGTCGTCAGTCGTCAGAAAATAAGAGAAACCTGCCAACTCCCAACTCCCCCCCCATGCTCCACACTCCTGAATTCCTAGCCGCCCGACATGCCGCGATGCTGGCTCAAACTGGGTTTGTTGGCGTCGACGCGACCGACCCAACCGGGCCGGCGGGTCACGCACGGGGGATTCAGGTCGCCAGCCGACTGACCAGTGATTACCGTCAACGATGGAGACCCAATGCGATGGACGTCACACCGCAACAAGTCGTCGATTGTTTTGTCGCTGCCAAGATTCGGAACTGGGTGTTGATGGGCTTGCACGGTTATGTCGGTTACTTACCGATGCCGCGGGCGACGCAGGACGTCGATGTGATGGTCTCGTATGTGGAAAAAACGATGGCCACCAAGGCTATCGCCCGTTGTTGGCCCACGCTGATTCAAACCTCGCTTTCGCAGGTCGTGCGTTTCATGGATCCAGCCGATGTCGACCAGGATGGCAACCCACAACCGGTCATTGACGTCATGCTGCCGTGGAGTCCCTTTCAGGAGTTGATTCTAAAAGAGCATGTAATCGAGGATGAGCAAACCGGCAGTCGTTATCCGACGGTCGAAGCCGCTATCGTGTCCAAATACGCAGCCCTCGTTTCGCCGCACCGAAGTTGGGAAAAGAAACAGCAAGACGCAGTCGACCTTCGCCGCATCATCCGAGCCAATCACAACCAGATCGACCAAGACCGACTGCGAACTCTGGCAGCGCTCGTGTGGGAAAATGGGGCCGAGGAATTGACGTCGTTCCTGCACCTAGCAATCACAGAAAAACCGTTCCCCATCTAGCAACTAGCAACTGCCAACTCTCTTCCCCCCCTCCTCCCCATGACAGAATCAGAAAGACGCTGGATCGAAGCATGGCGAATTGCTGGGCCGGAGCTCGAGCGGATTCGTGATGCGGAGCTGCGAAGCTTGGACGATGAGCAGTCCATTGCGATGCTCGGCAACGCTCGAAGTGATCGTCAAGAAACGAGTGGACTAGTGATCTTTCAAGCCTGGATGATGCGATTGAAGGTCATCGAGCTCATGAAGTCGGTTGAACAAAGGGCATGATCGAAGCGTCCCTTTGGCATACCGCGATCGAGCTTCAGCGATATTTGGAAAGTCATGGCTATTCGTTTTGCATCATCGGAGGCATCGCGATCCAGCGTTGGGGCGAACCGCGATTGACTCGCCACGTTGACGCGACACTGGTGATCCCGTTCGGAAGCGAACGCCGTGTTGCTGGCGAAATACTGAAGCGATACCAGAGTCGGATTGAGAATCCCGTCGATTTTGCCGTTCAAGCGAGAATACTCTTGTTGCAAGATCTGTCGGGAAACGGGATTGATCTCGCCTTAGGCGGCATGCCGTACGAAGACAGACTCATCGAACGATCCACGATGTGGGGCATTCCTGGCAGGGGCGAAATCCGAACGTGTAGTGCCGAAGACTTGGTCGTTTTGAAAGCTTTCGCGAACCGCCCGCAAGACTGGGTCGACATCCAGCGAGTCATCGTGCGCCAAGCCAACAAGCTCAACCGCGACTTGGTCCTCGAAGAACTGAAACCACTCGTCGAGCTAAAAGAAGACCCCGAAATCCTCAAGGTCCTCCAAAAACTATTTCTAGTACCTAGCAACTAGCAACTGCCAACTCTCCCCCCATGCTCTCCCCGGAAACTCTCGAGACCTATCGTCGCATGACGCCCTCTCAGCGGCTAAGGCTGACGCTCGACATGTTAGCGGACAATGAACGTTTTTTATTGATGGGCGACGAAGCCCAGGTGAATCGGAAATTTGCCCTCCTCAATCAACGTAATGACGAGCGAAACCAAGCTTTATTGGATGGACTCAAGCGAGCCGAACAGCGTCGGCAGCAACCAGAATCGGATTCGTCGTGAGCAGTCTCGAACGGATGCTACGCCGAATGATCGCCTGTTTCGAGCGATTGGGGATCTCCTATGTCGTCATGGGTGGATTGGCCATACGGATTTATGCGTTGCCGCGTCCGACTTACGATGTGGACTTCACGATTGCCATTACCAGAGATCAACTGCCCAAATTGTTTGAAACCGTTCAAGAGATGGGATTGACGGTCGCGCCGCAGTATCTGACCGGATGGGTCGACCAGGTTGCCAGCATGCCGTTGGTCAAGTTCCGAACGTTCTTGGCGGATGGAAAAGGAATTGATGTCGATCTGTTTCTTGCCGAGACTGATTTTCAAAAAAATGTGATGACTCATCGTGTCGCTGCTGAACTTGACGGAGATCCAGTTTGGGTTGTCCAGCCTGAAGATCTGCTCCTCCTGAAATTACTGGCTTCTCGCCCCAGAGACCTGATCGATGTCGCCGATTTAATTTTCATCCAGGGCAAACTGGACGAAAGCTATCTCCGCCTATGGGCCAACAAGCTCGGCATCAATGACAGCCTCGAAAAAGCCCTAGCAACTAGCAACTAGCAACTCCGATTTCTTCCCGCCTCCTCATGCTGACGCACCGTTTCCCTTATCCGCCCAATCGCGGTGACCGGATTCGTTCGTACAATCTATTGAAGGTATTGTCGCGGACGCATGAGTTGACTTTGGCGTGTACGAGTGACGAAGACGTGCCAGTAGATGAGATGGATCACGTTCGGGGGCTCGCTCGCGAAGTCATATTGCGGCCACTGAGGCGAATGCAGCGACTCGGTCACGCCGCAGCCGGCGCCGTGTGCGGAAGAAGTTTGACGCAAGGGATGTTTCACTCACCGTCGCTGGCCAGTGCAGTGCTCGAGCGGCAATGTAGCCAGCCGTTTGATGTCGTACTCGTGTTTTGCTCGAGCATGTTCCCCTACGTCGACCGACCCGAGTTTGCATCCAGTCGCATCGTCGTCGATTTGGTGGATGTCGACAGCGAAAAATGGCTGCAGCTGAGCCGCGAGTCCGCCTACCACAAACGTTGGCTGTATCGCTTCGAGTACGGTCGCGTCCGCCAGCTCGAGAGACGGATCGCTGACCGCGCCGACGCGGTCGTGCTCGTCAGTGACCGCGAGGCCGAGCTGTTTCAGCGGGCCGTTTCCCCGAACGTCACGGCGACCGGCGTGAGCAATGGTGTCGATACCGAATACTTCACCCCAGCGATCGTCAAATCTCGGCAACCGTCCCACGAGCTTGTGGGTGATCATCAACCACTCAAGGAAGACTGGGTTCGTCTCGTCTTCACTGGCGTACTCGACTACCGACCGAACGTTGACGGGATGGTTTGGTTTTGTCATGAAGTCCTACCCCGCTTGCGAGAATCGTTCGACGTTCGCTTGAACATCGTCGGACGACGACCCAATCGCACCGTATTGATGTTGTCGGAGCTCGCGGGTGTCGATGTGATTGGCGAAGTACCCGACGTGCGGCCATACTTGCACGCCGCCGACATCGCCATCTCGCCCTTGAAATTAGCTCGTGGAATTCAAAACAAAGTGTTGGAAGCGATGGCAACCGGACTACCCGTCGTCCTCACCAGCCAATCCGCCGAAGGCATCGATGCGGAACCGGGAACTCATTTGATCATCGCCGACTCGGTCGACGAGTGGATCCAAGCTATCAGCCGCTTGAACAATGAGGCCAGCTATCGACAATCCGTTGCGACAGCGGCCCGTCAACTCGTCGTCGACCAGTACTCCTGGCCTGCCCGACTCCGAAAATTGACTGATTTGCTCGAACCTGAGGTAGCGACGATCCAATGAACGTCGCAAAGTTCTCCAAGACTGCGGCACCGGGGAGCCAGTCGTCACCGCGATTTGGTACCGACCGAATTCGTGTCGGCTTCGTCATGCACGTGATGCAAGTCGCCGGTGCCGAAGTTTTGGTCAAGCAGATTATCGAGCAACTCGGTGACCAAATTGACGCGACCGTTTTTTGTTTGGACTCGCTAGGTGAACTGGGCCAGCAATTGATCGACGCAGGAATTCCTGTTGTCGTACTCGATCGGCAACCTGGACTGGACTGGGGCGTCGCGAAGCGTTTGGCGGATGAAGTGCAGCGGCGCGAGATTCATGTCTTACACGCGCACCAGTACACGCCGTTCTTCTACGCGGCGATCGCACGAGCACGCTATCGGGCAAAAAACAAAATCATTTTCACCGAGCATGGGCGGCACTACCCGGATATCGTATCACGGAAACGATACTGGGCTAACCGTTGGCTACTTTCGCGTTTCGCCGATGTGACCACCGCCTGCTGTGACTTCAGCACCCGAGCCCTGCAAACGATCGAGGGTTTTCCATCTGCCGTGACGCTCAATAATGGCGTCGAGTTAAGTCAGCTACCACCGCGCGGCGGAGATTCCGAACAAAATCGTCTGCGCCAGCGACTCGGGCTCGACATCGACCATCCCTACGTCGCCTGCATCGCTCGATTCCACAGTGTCAAGGACCATGCGACCCTGGTCCGTGCCTGGCACCGCGTTCATCAACAAATGCCCCAAGCTAGGTTGCTGCTCGCCGGCGACGGTCCCGAAAGAGCCCGCATCGAACAACTCATCCAAGACCTTGACGCCCCCACCAGTCCCCCCGCCTCGGCCTCTGGGGAGGCGGGAATGACTTCGACTTCCAGCTCATTCGCCTCGTCAATCAAGTTTCTCGGAATCCGCTCCGACGTGGGCGACATTCTCCGCGCCGTGAACGTTTTTACGCTCACGAGCGTGAGTGAAGCCGCTTCATTGACCTTGCTCGAAGCCATGGCAAGCGAGTGTGCGAGCGTCGTGACGGACGTTGGTGGAAACGGCGAACACCTTCGCGATGGCATCGACGGTTTCCTGGTTCCACGAGGTGACGATGACCGACTGGCGCAGCGACTGGTTGAGTTACTCTCCAACCCAAAAATTGCTGCGGACTTTGGCCACTCGGCGCGGCTTCGCGTTCAAGAGAGGTTCAATCTGGCGGACGCCGTCAATCAATACCTTGAGCACTACGAGCGACTCTGCTCGGAAGGTAAAGTCTCAACGCGAAACGCAGCTCCATCATCGCTGGGGCCAGCCAGCCCATGAAATCCTCCCTGAAATCAATATTGCGCGCGGTTGCGGTGGTCACCGTTTCACCGCTGCTGGTATCCCACGCCTTGTTGTCGTGTCTCGCCACTCGTGACTCGTCATTGGAAACTCATTCCCAAATACTGTCGCTGCTTCCCGGAACCTGGGGCAGCTACGTTCGCGTGGCGTTTTACCGATTCGTCCTCGACCACTGTGACTCATCCGCAACGATCGCCTTCGGAACGCTTTTTTCAAAAACTGCCGCTCGAATCGATGCGAACGTTTATATCGGACCTCGTTGCATGCTCGGTTGGGTAACGCTGGAGCAAGACGTCCTACTCGGACCGGCGGTCCAAATCCCCAGCGGCCCGCATACGCACGGCACTAGGTCGCTGGATCAACCCATTCGTACCCAGTTGGGAAATCCCCATTGCGTCACCATCGGTCGTGATAGCTGGATCGGCGCCGCTAGCATCATTCTCGCCAACGTTGGCGAACAATGTGTCATCGGAGCCGCAAGTGTCGTCACCAAACCGATCCAGCCGCAATCGATCGCCACCGGGTCACCTGCGACGGTTATTCGTTCTCGCAGGCCCGCAAATGTGACCGAACCGAACACTTCCGTGAAAATCGAAACGATTACCTTGTGATTTTTGACACATGTTCTAGTATCCCCTGCAGTAGCTAAAGTCCCCCACGCTAGGTCCGGGTACCTAGCTCACGAGACAGTGCCGGCGACTAGCCTTTCTCTCCGTTTCGAAGGGGTTAGGGTGCGAGTCATGAGCATGTATGATTGCCTGTCATTTACCGTTCGATCCTTACAAACCACTTCAAACCAGGGTGAAAGTCGCTAGCGACGTCACCCAAGTGGACGAAGTCCGCGCCGACGATTCAACTCATGACAAAATTCGTTCTACTCGGAGCCTCAGGCTACGTTGGCAAGGAATTCGTCCGCTTGGCCCAAGAGCGTGGCGATGAATTAACCACCGCCGGCCGGGCTGACGTCGACTTGTATTCGCCCGCCAAACTGAAGAAGTTCCTCGAACACGCGAAACCCGACTTCTTGATCAATTGTGCCGGCTACACGGGCAAGCCGAATGTCGATGCCTGTGAACTCGACAAAGCCAATTGCTTGGCCGGAAACGCGGTGCTTCCTGGCGTCATCGCTGGTGTCTGTGAGGAAATGGGCCTGCCATGGGGCCAAGTCTCTTCGGGCTGCATCTACACGGGCCGTCGCGATGACGGCAAAGGTTTTACAGAACTCGATCCACCGAATTTTTCCTTCCGTCAAAACAACTGCAGTTTCTATTCAGGCTCCAAGGCGCTCGGCGAGGAAATTCTCCAGGACGCCAAACAATGTTATCTGTGGCGACTGCGAATCCCCTTCTCCAACATCGATTCGCCTCGCAATTTCCTGTCCAAGTTGATGCGATATGACACGCTCCTCGAAGCCGAGAACAGTTTGTCGAATCTGCCCGAGTTCGTCGCTGCCGCACTCGATTGCTTTACCAAGCGAATACCCTATGGCTGCTACAACCTCACGAACCCCGGTAACATTCGTGCCTCGGAAGTCGTCGAATTGATTCGCGAATCCGGGATCAGCAACAAAGAATTTAAGTTCTTCGACAGCGAATCGGAATTCATGAAGCTCGCCGCCAAGACACCGCGATCCAACTGTGTCATGGACAGCAGCAAAGCGATCGACGCAGGTCTGCAACTGACCCCCATCCGCGACTCCCTCCGCACCGCCCTCGAAAATTGGCAGCCAGAACTAGCAACTAGTAACTAGCAAAAAACGAATCTCGCCGCTCACTCGCCTTATGTCCAACTCCTCCAGTTCTTTGTCGTCCACGAATACCCTCCCAGAAGTCGTTTACTCTCCCGAGTCACCGCTGGCCAATCCAGGCAAGTTGATTCGGGAGGTCTTCAGTGACCTGTGGCGTTGCCGTGAGCTGATCTGGATTCTGTTCCAACGCGATCTCAAAGCTCAATTTCGACAGAGCT
Source organism: Pirellulales bacterium (assembly GCA_038256795.1). Lineage (GTDB taxonomy): Bacteria > Planctomycetota > Planctomycetia > Pirellulales > Pirellulaceae > JBBSJZ01. Next base: position 8,602 of record JBBSJZ010000212.1, read on the forward strand.
ACCTAGGTTATGTCTGGCTATTCCTGCCACCGGTCATGACGACGTTAGTGTGGTTGTTCCTTAACAGTCAGCAAGTGATTTCAGTCGGCGACACAGGTATCCCGTATCCGGTGTTCGTGATCATCGGAAGCATCGTCTGGCAGACATTCACCAAACTGATCACTAGTCCGCTAAGCTCATTCAATGGCGGCAAGGCGGTCTTCATGAAGTTAAAGGTGCCGCCGGAGGCATTCATTGCGGCGGGAACCGCCCGCGCGGTTTTCGATTTTCTTCTCTATTCAGCAGTGCTGGTTCCAGTGCTGTTGGCCTTCAAAATCATGCCACCTTGGACCATTGTTCTCATACCCATAGCGGTCATCGCATTGTTTGCCCTGGGGACCGCAATCGGCCTCTTGCTGGTCCCGTTCGGCAGCCTTTACACCGATATCCAGCAAGCGGTTCCGGTACTGATGGGGTTCCTGATGTATATGGCGCCAGTCGTTTACCCACCGCCAGAATCTGGATGGGCGGCACTCGCCATTTCCTGGAATCCATTGACCCCGATCCTGATGGGCATGCGAGACTTCTTAACAACGGGCTCACTTGAACACCTGCTCTCGATTATTGCACTCCTGCCTTTTTCATGCCTGATCATTTTCCTCTCCATGCTCGTCATTCGGGTCGTCATGCCGCACCTCATTGCCCGCATGGGAATGTAGGAATGAGTTGCTAGTGGCGAGTTATCAGTTGCGAGGAAAAAAAACTCGCAACTCGCAACTCGCAACTCGC
>JBBSJZ010000213.1:0-9337 GCA_038256795.1 Pirellulales bacterium
GTCGAAACGTGCGTCGGTGGCAGCTGGATACTCCAGCGCATCACCGACGATGACGCGAACGTGACGGTGCTCGTCCACCTGCCAGTCGTATGACCCTGGCTCGACGACTTGACCGAGCGAGTCTCGCCAATGCAAGTAGCTATCGACGAGGGACTCATGATTGACCCAGCGGTGAGGATCCAATTGGCGGACGACGTCGGCGGAAACCCAGCGGCGTTCCAGCCCGACATAGCGCAACACGGCGCCGCAGCGGATGGCGGTATCCAGAGTGCAGAGCATCGCCATGGCGGTGCCGAGTCCGACTTCGAGTACGTCAGTTTCAAGGCCCCGCTCCAGCCTCTGGCGGATGCCGCTATTGGCGATGTACACGTGCTGTGTTTCCGCAAGCGCCCCACAAGCACTGTGAAATGCGTCACCGGATTGAACGTTCACGAGGGTGCGGCTGCCATCGTCGGTCGTTAGCACTTGGTACGCTGAATCGCGGCTCGCTTCCAAATCACGAACGGGTATGGGCATCGGTTTCTCCCCGGAGCAGAAAAATTCTTCATCAAATAATCACCAGCGGCGGTAGCAGCATACCTTTCGGAGAGCCGGGTTTCGCGTCAACTTAGTGGGCTAGCTCGAAATGACCGGTTTGCCCATCGCCTGCGGCAATCCCGAATCGTCATCTGGGTACCGCAGGTATCATTACTCGAACAGGCCTGGCCAACGTGTCAACGATCGAATCGAACCGCTCCGTTTTGTCCGCCGCGGATCGACCTGGATCTGGCGATCACGGTAGTGAGGCTGTCGCGACGCGACAGCGAGTCTTTGGATTACTCGATCGGGTTCGCGATTCACTTCGGGGTATCATCCGCGGCAAGGAGAACGTGATCGACTCGATGCTGATTGCCATGCTTGCCGAGGGCAGTGTGCTTCTCGAAGACGTGCCCGGCGTTGGTAAGACGACGATCGCGAAAGCGATCGCGGCGTTGTTCGACTTGAAGTTCCAGCGGCTGCAATGCACGCCCGACTTGTTGCCATCGGACATCCTCGGTGGCTCCATTTATCAGCCTGCGAGCGGCACGTTCGAGTTTCGCCAAGGGCCGATTTTTTGCAATCTGTTCATTGCCGACGAAGTGAATCGGGCATCGCCGCGGACCCAGAGTGCGCTCCTTGAAGCGATGGCGGAATGCCAGATCACGATCGATGGCCAGCGGCACGTTTTGCCGCACCCCTTCATTGTGATCGCGACTCAGAACCCCATCGGATTCGAGGGCACGTTTCCGTTGCCCGAATCACAACTCGATCGCTTTCTGCTGCGATTGACGATGGATTACCCCGATCCGGAAAGCGAAGTCGATTTGTTGCTCGCCCAATTGACGAGCGAGCCGGTTGATGGACTCGAGCCGGTCATGAGTCGGGATGATTTAATGAGCTTGCAGCGGTGGTCGCGCGAGGTCATGGTCGATCGCAAGGTGGCTAGTTATCTGGTGAATATTGTGACGCTTTCACGTCGTGATTCGCGGTTTCGGATCGGTTGCAGTCCACGGGGAGCGAAAATGCTGGTGCGAGCGGCACAGGCCCGGGCGCTCATGAATCGCCGCGAGTTTGTACTGCCCGACGACATTCAAGCGATGGCACCGAGCGTCTTGGCGCACCGCGTCAGTATGCGGTCGTTGTCGATGGCCGAAAAGCCGACGGAGTTGATCGCTGATCTGGTGACCCAGGTGGCGGTTCCGGTCTGATGATTCGACTCCGGGGTATATCGGTGTTCACCGGTCGCTGGGTGATCGCGGTGCTGCTGTTCTTGCCGCGAATGTGGGTTCGGCTGCGGCGCACGATGACCACGACATCGATCACGCTCTTGCTCGCGTGCATCGTGTCGATGAACGTTGTTTGGGGGTATCCCTGGCTGGGAATGTTCGCGGCATGTGTGGCAATTGCGACTATCGCGGGAGCCACGTGCTGGATATTTCGTCCATCGCTGCGGGTCGATATCAAGTTGCCATTGTCGGCTCGAGCGACCGAGCCGTTCCAGACACAGATTCACCTCACCAATCGTCGACGTTTACCGGCCCTGGATTTAAGCGTCGGATTCGATCCGCTATCGTTGCGGATCAGTTCTTATTTGGGTCGCCACCGTCAACGCGTTGACGCGTCAGCCGCCAAACCGATGAATTTAATTCGTGCACAGGGACATGCTGTAACGCGGGCGAGTTTGTGTTACGCCCGACGAGGCATCTACACGTTACCACCGGTATTGATCGAATCATCGTTTCCGTTCTATGTGTTTCGCATCGCACGACGTATCAAAGTCGCGACGTCGATCGCGATCACGCCGCTTCCGCTCGGGCTCGCCGAAGCTTCACTCGCCCGCACGATGCTCCAGACGATTGAACAATTGTCGTCGCGGATCAACGCCGGTGACTCGCTCGAGTACACAGGCAGCCGCGAGTACCAGGTCGGTGTCTCGGTCCGTCGCTGGGATTTCGGGTCGTGGGCGCGATTGGGTAGGCCGATCGTTCGTGAGTTTCAGTCGTCGGCGCTGCAAACCGTGTGGTTGTTCGTCGATACCTGTGCTCAGCCTGGAATGACGCGGGAAAATTCCGAGAATCATCTCGAGCGACTTCTTTCCTGTGCCGCGGCCGTGATCCCCGAGTGGCTCAATCGCCGCGTGCGATTGAGGTTGTATGTGACGAGTGAAGTTCCCAGCTCCGATGGGGTGCAAACGCTTCACGGATCAGTTTCCGATGGCGAGTCGCTGTTCATCCGACTCGCGGCAGCAGATTTTGTCGAGAATGATGTCGCCCGTGAACGCCTCAGCGAAATGTTTGAATTTGCGAACCGAAATCCGGTACTGCTGCTGACCGCTCGTGATTCGTTGCCGCTGGCGATCGACATTCGATCGAATTGCCACATTGTCCGATGTCATGCGGTGGAAATTTTGGAGGCGGCGGTATGACGTCATTGCCCCGCAAGCCACTGAAAAAATCTTGGTTGGCGGCACCCGAGAATGGGGTCGCACTTTCGCTCGCGACCATCATGGTGATCCAAGCAATTTGGATCACGCGAACGTTTGATTCGCAATTGATCATGCTGCCGATCGGCTTCGGGTTGAGCTTGTTACTCATCCTGCGCTACGTTGGGATTTGGCGCAACCGCCCCGACGTTACCAGCGGAGCTCGATCTTGGACGCGTTTGATCGTCACCGTCTTTGCGGGCGGTACGCTGATTCTCATCGTGTCGGTCCAGCGTCTATCAACGTACACCGACGAAAGCATCAATTATTTGTTTTTGGCAACCGACATGATCGCGCATGCGGCGTGGTGCGTTGCGTCGATTCTGTTGGTGGTGAATCCGTTCGCCGGTAACATCGCCATGATTCCTGCGGGTGCAATTCTTGTTTTGGTGACGATCGCAGGCGGTGGTGCTAGCCAAACGATGACGGGCCAACTCTCGTCGGCGTTGGCTTTCATCGTCATCTATCTCGTCGGTGCTCAAACGCTCGGTGTCGGCAAGTCTTTGCAAAGTCAGCGTCCCCTCGTCGCGGCGGGGTCGGATGCATTGATGAAATCGTCTCAAACCATTCGCTGGCTGCTTTCGCTCGCGGTGCTGTCACTCATCTTAACGTTGACGTCGACACTCGCGACGGCAACGAGCGAAGCATTGCCGAAGGTTCAAACGACGCTGCATAGTGGACTTCGCGATACGCTCGAAGCGGTTCAGATTCAATCGCCGTCGAGCAACGGCCGCTACGTCAACGGTTCTCGATTCGGCTCGGTACGCCGCGATTTGCTGCAGGACTCGAAAGCAATCGTGCTCCGCATTGAAGCGAATTCGCCCCCCGGATACTTGCGAGGCAACGTATTCGATTTGTATTCCGAACGCCGTTGGATGTCGATTGGCACCTACGAGTCGTACCAGCGGACGCGGTATACCACCGGGGATCACCAGCGGTTTGTCCAACCCAGTGGCCCAGCGAAAGTCGCGAATGCGGAAAGCCAGCGACGAAGCGTGCGACGGTTTAATGTGCTGGAACAGTCAACCGACGCGGGTCAACCCATTGAAACCATGAGGGTTCACAACGATCCCGCCCGGGGTGCCGTCATCTTTACACCGTTGTCGATGAATTGGATCGAGGCTGCGTCGCGCCAGTTGAACGTGTCGGAGCATCAATATGTTCTCGGTGGCATCGACCTATCGGAAGCGTATGCCATCGGAATGACGGAACAAGTGCCGCGAGCGACACTCTCGCCGGAGATGCGACGTATACTGTTGGCGGTGCCCGATAATCTCATTCCGCTAGCGAGCGAGATCGTTGAGCGGGAGCTCGACGCGGAAACTTCGCCGAGAGTCAAAGCGAACCGCATCAGTCGCTTTTTTCAGCAGAATTTCACCTACTCGCTCGAGCAGAGTGTCGATGTGTCGCAAGCCGAGATAATCGCTCATTTTCTTCGCACCCGTCACCCGGCGCACTGTGAATACTTTGCCACCGCAACGTGTTTACTCTTGCGCCAAGCTGGGGTGCCGACAAGGTACGTGACGGGGTACGTCGTCGATGAAGAGTCTGATAGTGATGACGAAGATTGGATCGCTCGCAACGCGGATGCACACGCCTGGGTCGAAGCTTATGACGATGAGGTCGCCCAGTGGTTTCCGGTCGAATCCACTCCCGGACGAAGTTATCGAACCCTGAATTTTCCCACCGTTGGTGATCAATCGGCTTTGGGAGAATCTTTGAGTGAGGATGCCGGTTTGAGTCCCGGTCGGACGCTACTGGACGGCATCAAGAAGTGGTGGGCGATTCTCAGTTCCAGTGATCCGGTGTTGACGACGTTGCGGATGCTGCAGATTCCCCTCCTCGTTGTCGTCGCGTTTCTGTTGTGGCTGCGGCGTCGTAGCCAACATCGTGTTCCCGTCGATCCGATCGATCGCCAAAGCCACAAACGGCTAGCCCAAGTCGACCGACGAGTGCGGCGATGGGGCATCGTTCGCGATTCGAATGAGACGCTTCACCAATTCGCGGACCGAATCGAAACGGTCGCTTGGGATGCACCGAAGTCGATTCCCGCATTCGCGATCGCTACTTGGTATCGCCAATATGCGGCGGCTCGTTACCAGGGCCAATTGCCAGCCGAGTTCGAGTGGCAACCAAACTTGCCAGCCGCAATGTCAGCCACGCCGCCCATTCAACCGGCTTGAGGCTGAGGTAGGCAGCGTCAGCGACACCGGCACGATTCATTCGCTGAGCAAGCCACGGACCGACGACGTCATAGGGTCTTCGCAGCAAGTGATGAGCCCTTGGAAAGTTGGCTTGAAGGACGATTTCAAACGTTTTCAAAATCATCAATTGGTGGTTGTCGACGAGCCATCCATGACCTCGGCTGGCCGCCGTCACCACGTAGCAGTCCGAGGGGGGTGGAGTGGTGGGTAAGCTGGAGTATCGACCGAGGGACATCAACACGGTCGCGGGACACGCGCCGAGTATCGTGCCGAAGTAAACGAGCATGCCGGTAATGTCACCGGCCGTTGTGGGAGTCGGCTGACGATGATCGTGGTGGGACCGGTAGGCGGCGTAAATGTAGGTCCCGAGTGACCACGCCGGCCCACCAAACAGACTGGCGACAAACGGAGCGGCCATCAGCATACCGGGCCCAAGCGCCACGGACGCTGCAAACGGGATGAGCACGGTGGCGGCCAAGGTCATCCGCCCCATCATGACCCATTGCCCTCGCCGTCGCCGCTGATCGAGGATCACCACGGCGACGACCCACAACGGCAACGCCACCTGGACCGCGAACAACATCAAGGCTTCGGCAATCCCCACGGGTCTTCCCAGAATTACGATGTTCAAGATCACGGTGTAGAACAGCGAGATCGGAACACCGCCCCAAACGCCCCAGCGAATCCAATACGCGAGAGGATGGTGCGGCTTATTCGCGAGTTGCAGTGCGAGACAAAGCATCGCGAAGAGCATCAGCGGATAAAGCGGCCAGCCCCCGTATGGCGAAAGGATGAAGACGATTTTGTGGTGAAGCTCACCGGTTTGCCATTGCGGCGATTCGAGTGGCCCTAGAAAGCTCAAGCCATGACAATAGATCGGCACGAGGATGCCGGCAAAGCCCATCAAACACTTCGTTACCCAAAACAGGGAAGGCTGCGGCGACGATATCTCACCGGACCATGGGGTTGCCGTTGACACCGCGGATGCTTCGACATCCTCTTCGCTCAACAACCGCGGCGGCTCGAAGGGGTTCACGCTCGGTTGTTCGGTCATGGCGTGGCGATGTTTTTCGCTAGTTTTTTGTTTTCTGCACGTGATCGTCGAATGACCCAGATTGTTTCCACGGCTGGACGAGCGCGCGTTCAGCGTACGAATGCCACATGGTTCCTAGCTGTTCGAAACGTGCGGGTTCGGCGCGACTGAGATCATGTTGTTCGCTACGATCGACGGAGATATTGTAGAGTTCCCAGTCGCCCGGATACATCGATACGAGTTTGTAATCACCGACGCGAATGGCCCGATTGCCCTCGTGTTCCCAGTACAACGCTTGCCGATCGATCGGAGCGCCGCCGAATACTGGGGTCAAGCTCAAGCCCTCCATCGGGATGATCGATCCATTGCCATTGGACTTGGGATAGTCAGCGTTCGCGACATCGACGGCGGTCGCCATCAAGTCGATGAGGTGACCGGGCGTCGATTCGAGTTCGCCATGGCGTTTGATCTGGGCAGGCCAATGGGCGATGAGTGGTGTCGAGATGCCTCCCTCGTGGACGTAGTGCTTGAACATCCGAAAGGGCGTGTTGGAGACGGTGGCCCAGCCGTAGCCATAACCGATGTAAGTGTCCGCGCCGCCCGCCATGACGCCCTTGCCCTGGCGCATTGGGAAACCGTCGCGGGTTTGGCGGGGGATCATCTGCGGTTGCAAGTAATCGTTGGCGAGTGGTGCGAGTGACGGTTGGTCCGCACGCGGTGTACCTCGCTTGCCACGCCCCATTTCTTCTTGACAGCCGCCGTTATCTTGCAGGAAACAAATCAGGGTGTTGTCGAGTTGTCCGGTGCTCTCGAGCGAGGCGATGAGCTTGCCGATGCCCTGGTCCATGCTATCGATCATCGCGGCATAGACTTCCATGTTTCGTTGGTCCCAGTCAAGGAACTCGGTTTCTTTGTACTTCTCAGGAATGGGAAAGTTCACCGTGCTCGAGGCGTCGACCACGCCGAGCTTGAGCATCTTTTCGTAGCGAGCGTCGCGGATATTCTGGTAACCGGCATCGTACTTGCCCGCGTATTTAGCAATGTCGGATTCGCGGGCGTGCATCGGCCAATGCGCGGCGGTGTAGGTGACGTACATAAAGAATGGTTCGCCGACGTTCGTTGCGTGATGCTCCGTGACAAACCGTACCGCATGGTCGCTGATCGCGTCGGTGTAGTAGTAGTCGTCGGTGACGTATTGAGGATCGGCAAACGGCGACACGAAATCGTTGTCGCGAGTGAGCGTATTGGGATCGTAGAAACTACCGGCGCCGTGGATCGTACCGTAGAAGCGATCGAAGCCCCGTTGCAGCGGCCAATTGTGTTTGTCGGCAAGGCTTTTGGGATCAATCGTGCTCGTCACGTGCCACTTGCCGACGGCGTAGGACTTGTATCCCGCGGGCTTGAGCACTTCCGCAATCGTCACGGCATGCTTGCTGAGCTGGCCGCGGTAGCCATCGTTGCCACGATCGTCCATCATGTGCCCGATACCGGCCTGATGGGGATACAAACCCGTTAGTAAACTCGCCCGCGTCGGGCAGCATCGGCCGGTGTTGTAGAACTGCGTGAATCGAAGTCCACCTTCGGCCAAGCGATTGAGATGAGGGGTCTTGATCTCGCTGCCGTAGCATTCCAAGTCGGAGTAGCCCATGTCATCCGCAAGGATGTAAATGATGTTGGGACGGTTGCTCGACTCGGCTCTCAGTGACGATTCGTAAACGGTTGGTGAGAGGAGTGCTACGAGCGCAAAATATGCGAGTCTGGTTGCTCTGCGTAGCAAATGACGCCGAAATAATCGGCGGCGATCGAATGTTCCTTGGCTAGAAGCCAGCATCTTGGCAACGAACGTGAACATTTTGAATCGCCTTCTTTGGATGGTGGATGCTGCTTGCACGCCGGGTCGGCAATGTCGCCAGCGCAACGGTGATCCACCACGGAGTGATGCTCCGCAAAAAACAAAGGACCACGGTCGGCAAACAGAATCTTGATCCCTCGTTGACAAGGAATTGAACTGAGTGCTTGACCACAGTGTGGCTTCCCACGTTTCTCAAGTCAATTCCCGCCGAGACCGAGAAGAATCCCAACGACCAAATTCAAATGGCACGCACAAGAAAATGACGCCAGAAACAGCAAAGATCAGTCCTGGACATCATCGATATTCGACCCAGGGCCAAAGTAATCCAATCATGCCGCGCGATATTCGGTAACTAGTTTTACTAATTGGATGGCAGAATCGACGCCCATTTTTTTCGCGATGTGGCTACGATGATTTTCGACCGTCTTAACGCTGATATCTAACTGGTGTGCTATTTGCTTGGTTAGGCAGCCATTGAGAATCAGATCTAAAACCTGATGTTCACGATCACTCAGTGTTTCAAGCCTTGAGCTCGTCGCGATCCGAAGGCTTTGCTTTTGCCGACTGGCAGTGTCTCTTTTGTTTGCTTCGCGAACACGATCGATGAAAATATCACACGTGAAAGGCTTTTCAAGAAAGTCGACCGCGCCGCGACGAAATGCAGTCGCCGCGTCGGTGATCTGGCCGCGTCCGCTCACAATCAGAAAAGGCAGGCGGCAGCCCAGTAGCCACAGGCGATTTTGAAGCTCAAGTCCGGTCATCTCCGCTAAGTACAGGTCAAATACAAGACAACCGGATCGCTGCAAATCAAACGAAGCGAGCAACTCCGTTGCACTCGAATACGCCTCGCAAGCGATGTTCGCGCGCTCAAGCATCATTACCATCGACTCGCGAAGCGGTTGAAAGTCTTCAATAATAAAAGCTGTCGAATCGTCCAAGTTCTATTCTCCCGAGTGCATTTGTAAGGGGCTGATCGAGGCCCAGCTTAAAAACTTATCAGGGAGCTGAACTGCCCCCAGCCCAGCCCCCTGATAGGGAAGCCCATTGGGGAACTGCTTCGCCCCTAAGCTTGGCTCCCCGTTACGAGAACTTATCGGCCCAGGCATCGCACGTCAGTCATAGGGAAAACCCCCGTTTCGTGCAATATCTAAGACTCCGCAACCTTCCTGGTTGTAGTGTTTTGACGTGTTGGGTAAGCGATAAGGAACCTTGCGGGACAGCATTTGCCGTTCCGCGCCAAGCACAAC
>JBBSJZ010000214.1:0-9288 GCA_038256795.1 Pirellulales bacterium
CGACACTCGGAAACGCGACGAAGCCCATGCGGCCGCCGGCGCAGTAGCCGGCCATCAATATCGCCAGCGAGAGGAAGGCCGCGATCACGGCATAACGATTTCGCACCGCCAACCCGAGCGTGGGTTGATAGATGACCGCGATGAAACGTTCGAGACCATTGGCGATCGCGGTTTGGATTCTCGCGAACCAGCCTCGGCCCGTCTTGCGGCGCATGTGCTTGAGGTGCGACGGCAGGATGAGCTTGGATTCAATGAGCGAGAACAGCAGTACGGGGGCGACGACGGGTGGTACCTGGCGAGCGTAATCGCCCCATTGGCCGTCGAAGAACATCAGCGGCAGGAAGGCGACCATGGTCGTGAGCGCGCCGAACGTCACCGGTGTCGCCACCTCGGCCGTTCCGTCGACGGCGGCTTCGAGGGGATCGACGCCGTCCATGATTTTCGAGTAGACATTTTCGCCGGTGACGATCGCGTCATCGACGACGATGCCCGTCACGATGATGAAACCGAATAGACTCATCACGTTGGCGGTCAGATCGAACCACGGCATGAACAGTGCCGCGCCAGCGAAGCTGAAAGGGATCCCGATTACGATCCAAAACGCGAGCGCCGGACGAATGAACAAGCCGAGGATCACCATCACAAAGAAACCGCCCTGAAGCAGCGACCAAGCGAGCGTGCTCAGCCGTTGACGAATCGCCAGCGACTCATCATCCCAAATCTCCAGCTCGATACCGTCGGGGAACCGTGTTCGCGCGGTGCGGATGTACTCACGGACATCGTCCGAGATCTTCAGGGCGCTTTCACTACCGACTCGCATCACGGGAACGAATATCGCCGGTTTGCCGTTGAAGAAAAGCTTTTGGTCACCCTCGACGAAGCCATCGCTAATGGTGGCGACCTCGCCGAGTCGGACTTCGGACCCCGCGGCTGAGCGAATGGGAATTTCCGCGAACTCGGACTCGGAATAGGCTTGCCCGCGCGTGCGGACGATGAAGGTACCGCTATCACTATCGATTGCCCCGGCGGGCAAATCGATCGAAAAGCCTCGGATGGCGTCCGCGAGTTCTTGAAACGTCAAGTTGTACGCCAGCAGTTTGTCGACGTCCGCCTCAATCGAGACTTCCGATTCCTTATCACCTTCGATATCGACGCGGCTAATTCCGGGCATCTCCAACAGATCTCGTTGGACGCGGCGGGCGACGCTGCGCATGTCGTGCGGTGACAAATCGCCCATCACCGCGATTTGCAAAATGTCAAAGTAGTTCGCCGACTCGGGAATCATCACGCGTGGCGGTTCCGTTTCCGCCGGGAACGTCGTGATCGTATCGATCCGCGCTTTGACGTCGTCCATCAAATTCCGCAGATCCTTACCACGCTTGGCGCGGAGGAAGAAACGGGCACCCCCGCGAAAGCTGTCCGCATTGAGCGATTCGATTCCGTCGACACCTTCGAGCGCGGCTTCGACCGGAATTAGGATCGCCCGCTCGACGTCCTTGGCGGTCGCGCCGCGATACTCCATGTCGATCATCACGGTGTTCCAGCTCAGCGCTGGGGTGACTTCGAGTGGCACGTGATTGATCGCCACGTAACTGCCCGCGATGATGACGGAGATCATCAGAAAGTTTGCGGCGATGCTATTGTTCGCGAACCATCGAATCACGGCGTCGCTTCCATCTCAGGCGGCTGGCCAGCGAGTGTGACGCCGGAAGTATCGTCGGGAATGATCTTCACCAAACTTCCCTCCGGCGCGTAAACGAAGGTCGTCGTCGCCAGCAATTCACCGTCACGAATCGAGGGATCGCGAACCACCACGTGCTCGGCATCCGACCAGAGCGGTTCAATCACGAGCGATCGCAGTGTGCTGTTTTCCGCATCAATAAAATACACTTGGTTCAGCCGACGGACGGCGCCGCGAGGGATCACGACAACGTCGCGCAAGCTTTCGCCCTTAATTGACGCCACCACGGGTTGACCAATGCGGAGCACGGCATGGTCACCGGCCAGCGAGAACGGATCGGCGATTCGTGCGATCGCGAACAGTTCCAGCGAGTCGGGATCCAGCGACCCTTCCACGCGCACAATTTTGGCACGCCAAACGGAACTCGAATTCGGGTCGATCGCGTTGCGAAGTTCAACTTCGACGGGGGTGTCACCATCCATTTCAGGCAACACCAAATGACGCAAATCGCGACCGGCGATCGGCAACCGCACTTCCGCAAAATCGACCGCGAATACATCGCCAAGGATCGTACCGGGACTGACGAGTTGTCCCACGCCGATCAACTTCATTGCCACGCGTCCGTCGAACGGTGCGTAGATCTTCGTTCGCTCCAGGTCCCGCTCCGCTTGATTGATGGCGGACGCGGTAATCTCGACTTGCGACTCGGCTTGAACAAGAGACGCGTAAACAACGTCAACTTCGGTAGTCGAGGCACTGCTTTGCCGAGCCAGTTGGCCGATCCGGTCATAGGCGGACTTAGCGAGTTTCAACGTCGCCTGGGCCAGCTTGTGTTGTTCTCGGGCGATGTTCAACGTCGTTTGGTAATCGCGGTCGTCGATCTCCAGCAGCAAATCACCCGTTTTGAAAAACGATCCGACTTCGAAGGCGATCTCAGTGGATCTAATCGTGCCGGTGACTTCCGAACTCAGCACCACTCGATTGTGGGGGGTGACCACCCCGTTCGTCTCAACCACCACCTCAAAGTCACTCTTGCACAGCGATTTGACTCGGCTCTTGAGAACCTCGTCCTCCACCGGTTCACTCTTTTCCGCAGCCGGTTCGATCGACAGGACCGAGTAGCCATATCCGCCGCCAGCCACGATTCCGATCGGGATTAGAAATCGAATGAGAACGATTACCAGATACTTCATAACGCAGTTTCGCCGAGAGCTTTGGCGGGGTGGGATCGAGGTGGGGTGCGACAGTATGACTATTGCTGCGGGTCAAGTCAAAACCTCATCGCCGCACATCGTCGCACATTCTGGAATTTGCTGGTGTTGCTGATCATTCTGCTGATTTGACTTTACGACGAGTCACTTCTATCATCACGGGTACTGCACGGCTAAAACGCTTCCGACCGTCGAGCCGGGCAGCTTTTCTGGTTAGCTCCTTTCAAAATCATCGGTGTCGACGTTCGTTGTCACGGCTATTAGTGCTTGCCGGTTTGCTCTTGTTGACGCCTTGCTTGGCCCAAGCAAGTTGCGGCGATTGGCTTGCGCAGCACGTTTCGGTGGCGATGGGGTCCGGGCATTCGTCGGCTGACGCGCAGCTTGCTGATTACAACGAGCATGCGAAACCGATACCGATCCGGCGACTGCCCTGCGATGGCCCCGGTTGTCGCCAAGCGCCAGCGAGTCCGATCGTGCCCGTAGACCCGACGACGGTCCGCCTCAGTTGGAAGTCGATCTTTCCCGAGCATGTTTCGGGTGATCACGAAGTGAGCTGCGTGATTTTCGGGTGCGATACGCTGCGAGCGATTTGCCTCGACGGTTTCGCGGCGATGATTGAGCGGCCGCCCAAGTCCTGGCAATTTCACGACTGCGTTTGAAATTGCCCCGTCATCGAAACACGTCTCGCGCCGAATCGGCCACGGGCGGTGCTTTGGGTGACATCATCTTTGCTCACGGACTTTAGCCTTTCATCATGTCGATCGCCAACACCGTTGGCGACGCGGCCGTACCAGCTCCTAAGAAGAAGTACGTGCGCGCAGTCGGTCCTCGACTGCGCCGATTACTCTACTTGGTGTTCGCACTCGTCGCGTTGCTTTTCACCAATGCTGCCTACCTCTCGAGCGTGACGTTTCTCGAGTGGATGAGTGGTGAAACTTACCAGGATTACTTTTATCAATTCATGTTCCTTGGCCATCTCGCCCTGGGATTGTTGCTCGTCGTACCGTTGATCGTTTTCGGCATCATTCACCTGATCAATTCCAAGGACCGTCGCAATCGCCGCGCGGTCCGTATCGGTTACGCACTGTTCATCGTCAGCATCCTGGTACTCGTCAGCGGCATTTTGCTGATGCGAGTGGGCGGCCTTGATTTGAAGCAACCGCTCGCTCGCAACGTTGTCTATTGGCTGCACTTCGCGTGTCCGCTGGCAACGGCGTGGTTGTATTGGTTGCATCGACTCGCCGGTCCTCGGATCAAGTGGAAAGTCGGCTTGGCGTTCGCTGGGGTTGCGCTGGCGTCAGTTGTGGCCATGGTGGCGCTGCAAACGCAGGATCCGCGGAAGTGGAATTCCGTGGGACCGGAAACGGGTGCGCAATACTTCGAGCCCTCGTTGGCTCGCACCGCCAGCGGCAATTTCATACCCGCCGAAGCGATGATGAACGATGCGTACTGTTTGAAGTGCCATGCGGACATTCACAAGGATTGGGCCGATAGTGTTCACCGTTTTAGTTCGTTCAACAATCCGCCGTACTTTGCCAGTGTCAGTGACACCCGCGCGAAGTCACTCGCTCGAGATGGAAGTGTCCAAGCGTCGCGATGGTGTGCCGGTTGCCATGACCCGGTACCGTTCTTTTCCGGCGCGTTCGACGACCCGAATTTCGACATGCTTGGTCACGTCACGGGTAAAGCTGGGATCACGTGTACGGTGTGTCACGCGATCACGAATGTGAACAGCGTCCGCGGAAATGCCGACTACACGATCGAAGAACCGCTGCACTACCCGTTCGCGACGAGTGAAAACGAAGCCCTGCAGTGGATCAACAACCAACTCGTGAAAGCGAAGCCGAGTTTTCATAAGAAGACGTTTCTCAAGCCACTTCACAAGACCGCCGAGTTCTGTTCGACGTGTCACAAGGTCCACTTGCCCAAGGCGCTGAACCACTACAAAGAATTTCTACGTGGCCAGAATCACTATGACCCCTACTTGATGAGTGGTGTTTCGGGCCACGGTGCGCGGAGTTTCTACTATCCGCCCAAGGCCCAGGAGAACTGTAACCGTTGCCACATGCCGCTCGTGGCTTCCGACGACTTCGGTGCCAAGTTCTTCGATGGGGCTGAGAAACTCAGTGTCCACGATCACATGTTTCCGTCAGCCAATACCGGAATTTCGTGGCTGCGTGATCGTGAAGAAGTCACCAAGGCGCACCAGGACTATCTTCAAAATATCACGCGCGTCGATCTATTTGGAATTCATGAGGATGGTGAAATCGACGGCAAGTTGCTCGCGCCGCTGCGACCGCAAGTCCCAACGCTCAAGCGTGGCAAGACGTATTTGCTTGACGCTGTGGTGCGCACGCTCAAACTCGGACACTTGTTCACGCAAGGCACGGTCGACTCCAACGAGGTTTGGCTCGAGGTAACGGTGACGAGCGGCGGTCGTGTGATCGGACGTAGTGGTGGTATTGATCCGGCCAAGCAAAATGAAGTCGATCCGTATGCTCACTTCATCAACGTGTTCATGCTCGACAAAGATGGCAATCGCATTGATCGACGCAATGCCGAGGATATCTTCACGCCACTTTACAACCACCAGATCCCACCCGGAGCCGCGGCGATGGTTCACTACGAATTGGTGGTACCGGACAATGTCACGGCGCCGATCGAGGTCGAAGTAAAACTGCAATACCGTAAGTTTGATACGACCTTCATGGATTTTGTCGCCAAGCAGAACGAAAAGTTTGGCAACATGATTCGTGGCCACGAGTCGGGAAAGCCTTACGAGAACGAGTTGCCGATCACGACCATGGCCACGGACAAGGTCGTCTTTGCAGTGGAAGGAATCGAAATTGCCGTCGAAAACCCGGATCGTGACATACCCCTATGGCAACGTTGGAATGATTACGGCATCGGTATGTTGCTCAAGGGCAAGGCGGAATTGCGGCAAGCTGAGACGGCGTTCCAGGAAGTCGAGAAGCTCGATCGCTACGATGGGCCGATGAACTTGGCTCGGGTCTATAACACCGAAGGCCGATTGGACGACGCCGTCGAAGCGTTATCGCGGGCGATAAAGTATTCCGAAACGGAAAAGGATTTCCCGCGATGGACCTGGGGATGGTTGTCGGGATCGATCAATGCCCAGCAAGGGCGTCTCGAGGAGGCACGCCAGAATCTGCAAAGCGTTCTCGAAGACACGACTGCAGAAATGCAGGAACGTGGTTTCGACTTCAGCATTGATATCGAGGTCCTCAACTTACTGGGGCAAACATTGTTCGATCTCGGCAATCAACGAGATCGTCAAGGCCGCGGCGCGGAAGCTCAATCGCTATGGCTCGAAGCCGTCAAGCGTTATGAAAAGACGTTGACGGTCGATCCGGAGGACGTGGCGGCTCACCACAATCTGCAATTGCTTCATGAGCGATTGGGCAATGGCGAGTTGTCCGCCAAACATCGCGACTTGCACCTGATCTATAAACCGGACGACAACGCTCAAGGTCGAGCGATTCGCCTGGCACGCGAAAAGTATCCCGCCGCAAATCAAGCGGCTGAGATGATCGTGAAGTACCCGCTGCACCGCGATGGTGCACCGGGCTTGGGTGGAAATATCACCGAGAAATCCGAAAGCCCCGCCGGGGAGATTGCACCATGAGTAAGGTCACGCATCAACGAAAGAAAAATCCAGCCGCGACTCTCACTAGCGATGTGGACTTGGAAGAACGTGACGACGCCGTGATCGGCCGAGCCATGCGTGGTTCAGTGATCGTGTTGTTGATCGGTGGTGTCATCGGAGGTATCGCAGCGTACGTGTTAACGCGGCCGAAGCCTTTGCCGCCGGTGAAGGAAACGGTCATGGCGAATGTCGAAGTGCGCGCACCATCGGCGGTCGACGTTCCCGTCGTGAACTTCGTTGACGTCACCCAAGCGTGGGGCATCAACTTCAAACATGACAATGGGGCCACCGGAGACAAGTTACTGCCCGAGACGATGGGCGGCGGCGTCGCGGTTTTGGACTACGACAACGATGGTGATCAAGATTTGTTGTTCATCAATTCCAAGTCGTGGGCGAGGGACGACATCGCGAGCACGATGGCGCTCTATCGCAACGACGGGGGGCAATTCACGGACGTGACCGCTGGCTCGGGGCTCGACGTTTCGATGTACGGCATGGGCGTGAGTGTCGGTGACTTTGACAACGATGGTCGCCCAGACGTTTTCATTTCAGCCGTCGGGCCGAATGCGCTCTTTCGCAATATCGGCGACGGAAAATTCGAAAATGTCACGGCGCGAGCGAATGTCGCCGGGGGTGACAATCGCTGGAGCAGTGGCACGGGCTGGCTCGACTACGACAACGATGGCGATCTTGATCTGTTCGTTTGCAACTATGTCGAGTGGAATCGTGAGTATGACCTAGCACAAAACTTCCAGCTCGTCGGCGGTGGTCGTGCCTACGGCCGTCCGCAAAACTTCGAGGGGACTTATCCGTACCTCTACCGCAACGATGGCGATGGAAAATTCACGGACGTGTCGGAAGCTGCGGGCGTTCAGGTCAAGAACTCGACCACGGGTGTGCCGCTCGCGAAGTCGCTCGGCACCACGATTTGTGATTTGGATGCCGACGGATTCCTGGACATCATCGTCGCCAACGACACCGTCCAGAATTTGCTTCTGAAGAATACGGGTGAAGGCAAGTTTGCGGACTTGGGCGTGTTATCGGGAATTGCGTTCGATTCCAGTGGTAATGCACGGGGAGCGATGGGAATTGACGTGGCGCCGTTTCGTGGCAATGGTGCGATGGCGATCGCGATCGGTAACTTCGCCAATGAAATGACGGCGCTTTACGTTGCCAAACGCGGCAGCCTGCAATTTTTTGACGAAGCCGTGTCGACGGGATTGGGCCCGAGTACGCGTTTGGAATTGACCTTCGGTGTTTTCTACTTTGATTACGATTTGGATGGTCGCCTCGACTTGTTTTGCAGCAATGGGCACCTCGAAGAGGAAATCAACCGTGTGCAACCGAGCCAGCACTACGAACAACCCCCGCAGTTATTTTGGAATGCGGGTGCGGACCAGGGCACGGAATTCGTACGCGTCGACGAAGCGCATTGTGGCCACGACTTGCAGCAGCCGATTGTGGGCCGTGGGGCCGCTTACGCGGATTTCGACGGCGACGGTGATCTCGATGTTGTCGTGACGGCGACCGGTCGCCAGGCAAGAGTTTTTCGCAATGACCAGAGTTTGAATCACCACTGGCTGCGTCTCAAGCTGGTGGGTGACGCCAGCCGTGGAAACACCGACGCCATCGGCGCTTGGATTGAAGTCCAGATGGGCGAGCAAGTCCAGCGTCAACAAGTCATGCCGACGCGAAGCTACCTTTCCCAAGTCGAATTGCCAGTGACGTTCGGGCTTGGCGACGGTGATCACGTCGATAGCGTCATCGTCACCTGGCCCGACGGCGAAGTTCAAGACCTCGGATCGCTGCCCGTCGACCAATTGCACACCATTCGCCGCGAATGATCCCGTGATCACTTCGCCGTCCGCGACGTCTCGTATCCTAATCTCTTTGCCGCACGATATGATTCGCGGCGGCGCTACTGAGCGGCGAATAATCGGTTGCGAATTCCCTCGAGGGTTTCCCGTTGGCGGTGGCTGAATTTGCTTTTTTGGCTGGCGATGGCGACTGCTTTCTCGAACAGCGTGGGGCTGGCCAGTAGCAGGGCGGGATCGCTGAGTTCGCATGTGTCGGCGATTTTGTTGCAGAGCGAACAATCACCAGCGCTAAAGCCGTGCGCCTGGTAGAGTTCGGCGAGTAACCCGTCGGCTCGAGCCAGTTGGCTCGAAGTTTGTTCACTACGTCGATGAATGACGACGATGAACCAGATCGAGAGTATTGGGATCAAGAACCAAAGCAATTGCATCCAATCGAAACCGGGTGCCGATTGTGCGCGGTAATCGCGGCCCAGTTCTTCGATCCGGGTGACGCCGAGCATGAACGCCTTTGGCAAGTGTGTCATGGTTCGTGTTGTCTCAGGTTCTGGATTGAATCGAGCGAAGGGCCTCATCGCGAGCGGCGCTCTCTGGCATCCGCAACATTTCGCTGAGCAGGGCGTAGGTCTCGCCGCTGGACGCACCGGCCATCGCCTGGGCAGCGCGGCGGCGTGCCTCCTGGTGGTCGTTGCGGACGACGTGCGTGAACGATTCGACGAGTAGGTCGACGATTCCCAAAGACTCGGCAGCCGCGATGGCGTCCATCCGCCGGGTTAGCACGGGGTGTCGCAATTGATCACGGACGGTGTCGACGGAAGATGGATCGATCATCATCGTGATTGTGCCCACTCGTTGCCGATTGGTGATGCTCAGCGGTGCAAGGTGAGGCATCAACGTGCTCACGTGCAGCGGAGC
>JBBSJZ010000215.1:0-9261 GCA_038256795.1 Pirellulales bacterium
GATGGGACGTGATCGCGTCGTGCTCCGCATGGTGATTGTCAACGTACTCACGAACGTCTTGGTCGGGTTCATCTTGATCAGCCAGTTCGGGCTCGTCGGTGCTGCGGCCAGCATGCTCGTTGCCAGCGTTGTCAATATGGTTCAGCATTTTTGGTACTTCGAGCGAGATGTCGACAAGATTCATCTCGGTCACGAATTGATGAGCATCGCGCCCGCGGCGTTGGCTGCGTTGGTTTGCTTAGTACTGATTCCCATTCACCCCAACGCCAGACTTGTCCTTGCACTGCTAGTGTATTTCGGCGTCTCGTACCCAAGTTACGGCAACGCTTCAATGCGGAGCCAAATCACTTAAATGGAAACTGTATCCTGTGGATTCTCAGCTCCGGAAACCGACGCGAGTCGAACATGTTTCGGAAACGAACACCGATGAACCGACACCCTGCGAATTTGTAACATGAATTCCTTCCCAATTCTCAATACTGACGACTTCGCTGGCCCAGCGGATGCGATTCGATCAATACTCGATTTTATGTCGGGTGAAATGCGTCCGCAGGGCGATCACTGTGTCCAACAATTGTTCGAGTCACAGGTGCTCCGCGACCCCCGTGCGATTGCGTTGGAAATGAATGGTGAAACGTTAACGTATGGTGAGCTGAATGAGTGTGCCAATCGGTTGGCTCACTATTTGCGGCGGCGAGGCGTCGGCCGCAGTGTACTCGTCGGGATTTCGCTGGAGCGGTCATTCGACTTAGTCGTTGGCATCTACGGAATCTTGAAAGCGGGCGGCGCCTATGTCCCGCTTGATCCGACGTACCCGAGCGAACGACTGCACTACATGGCAACGGCAGCCGGCTTGCAGTTTTTGGTGACGAACTCTGCGTGCGCTCCGCTCTATCAATCGCTTGACGACGTCGGGCTTGTGTTAGTCGACGAGAATCGCGAGGAGATTGGCACCGAAATCGCGAGCAATCCGGATGCGTCGGCAACGGGTGGCGACCTCATTTATGTGATTTTTACATCCGGGTCGACCGGAAACCCCAAGGCTGCAGCGGTGTTCCACCGAGGATTCACCAATCTTATGCAGTGGTTCACAAGCGAGTTTGAAATTTCGGATCGCGACCATGCACTGCTTTTCAGTTCGTTGAGTTTCGATCTCACGCAGAAGAATCTTTATGCCACCCTGATTACCGGTGGCACCCTGCATTTGAGTCCGCCTGGACCCTACGACGTGTCGGCCTTGTCACGATTAATTGGCGAGAATGGTATCACGTTGATCAATTGCACACCGAGCGCGTTCTATCCGCTCGTCGAACCCTTCGATGAGAACCAGTCTCGATCGCTCGCATCACTACGGGTCGTCTACCTCGGGGGTGAACCCATTTCGATTTCACGGATCAAATCCTGGATCACGTATCCGAGCTGTGTGGCCGAAATCGCCAACACCTACGGACCGACTGAATGCACGGACATTTGCGGCTTTTATCGGCTGACTTCCGATAATTTAGAACAATATGACTTTGTTCCCCTGGGTCGTCCCGTTCACAACGTGCAAATGGCGATCGTGCGTTCCGACATGTCACTGTGCGCGGTCGGCGAGTCAGGTGAATTGTGTGTCGGCGGTGCGGGCGTGGGCGCCGGTTACATCAACGATGCGGAAATGACTCGAGAGAAGTTCATTGCGAATCCGTTTGCTGAAGTATCGAGTGAACTGATTTATCGTACCGGTGACCAAGGGCGTTGGCATGCTGACGGCGTAATCGAGTTTCTCGGTCGGTTGGATCATCAAGTGAAGATCCGAGGCTTCCGAATTGAATTACCGGAGATCGAAAGGGCGATCGAGACGCACCCTGCAGTCAGCGAGGCGATCGTGGTTGTCAAACACGACTCCAACAGCAGCGATCCGCAAATGATAGGTTGTTTTACGCTCCATCGCGAGATAACGGTGTCGGCCAGTGAACTGCGTTCTCACCTGTCCGAGCGGCTTCCCTCTCACATGGTGCCCGCCAGATTTGAGGAGCTGGCGAGGTTCCCGCTTTCGCCTAATGGCAAGGTGGATCGACATGCTGTAGCAGCATGGGTGCAAAGTCGTCAGTCTGAGTCGCCGCAGGTCGCGGCGATCCCGGGTCGCGGCAGCGCAAATCAAATTCGCGGCGCGTGGTGCCAAGTACTCGATCGCGGCGATGCCAGTCTCGACGACAACTTTTTCGACATCGGCGGCGACTCGTTGGCGCTCGCCCGACTTCATCAAAAGCTTGAGAAGTTGCTGGATCGGACTTTTCCAATCACGGATTTATTTGCGCATCCCACGATCCGAGGAATGACAGAGTATCTGACTGTTGAAGCCAAAACTTCGGACAAACAAGATGCGATTCGCGATCGAGCGAAGCGCCAACGAGAAGCGCAAGCCGATCGGCAACGAAAGAACAGTTGAGTAGCGATGCAGGTAACATTCGAACGATCAAGACAAAACTGGCGCCACTCCACTCGCTTCAGTCAGATTCACGTCAGGACGGAACCTAAGGTTTTTGGCACGGGCGTCAAAACCGCTCACATCGGCTCTAGCAACCGCGAAATCAACAGACCAAGATTGCGCCACAGCGTTTCATATGGCTTGCCGCTCATTCCCAGCTCTTCTCCCCCGCAGGGCCGGAAGAGAACGGTGCCAGGATTTAAAGAAATATGACGAAGAACACAGAACAGCCAATCTCCGAGGCCGGAACCATGGAAAGTGAATCACTTGAAGGCGTTGCCATTATCGGAATGTCGGGCCGCTTTCCCGGTGCGCGCACGATCGACGAATTTTGGCATAATCTTGTGAACCGAGTTGATAGTATCTCACGGTTCAGCCAGGATGAGTTGGAGTACTCCGTCTTGACGCCCGAGGCAATCGAGCGCGGCGCCAAGTGTGTTTCGGCGCGAGGTGTGCTCGACGACGTGGAAATGTTTGACGCGTCGTTCTTTGGCATTTATCCCAAAGAAGCTGAAGTGATGGATCCGCAGCATCGAATTTTCTTAGAGTGCGCCTGGGAGTCGCTCGAATCGGCTGGCTACGATCCGCAAACTTACCCAGGCATGATCGGCGTTTACGCTGGGACAAGTCTCAATACGTACCTGCTTCACAATCTCTGTGGCGGCGGTGGTTTTGCGACAAAGATGGCTGGCAGTTACCAAATCAGCGAATACCAAACGATGATGGGTAACGATAAAGATTTCATGACCACGCGAGTCTCCTACAAGTTGAATTTGCGGGGACCGAGCATGGCCATTCAAACGGCGTGTTCGACGTCGTTGGTTGCGATCAGTCAGGCGTGTTCCAGTTTGCTCAACTACCAGTGCGACATGGCGTTGTCCGGCGGTGTGTCAATTACGTTCCCCCAGCGTCGTGATTACCTTTGCCAAGAAGAGGGCATGGCGTCGCTCGACGGAACGTGCCGCACGTTTGATGCTGAAGCGAATGGGACCGTGTTTGGTCACGGCAGCGCGGTCGTGTTGCTGAAGAGATTGAGCGATGCGATCGACGATGGCGACAACATCCTTGCGGTCATTAAAGGCACCGCAATCAATAACGATGGTTCAGAAAAGATTGGCTATGCCGCGCCCAGCGTCAACGCTCAAGCCGACGTGATCGCCATGGCACACGCGGCTGCGGACGTTTCGCCAGACTCCATTTCTTACATCGAAGCCCACGGGACGGGAACACCGCTGGGCGATCCGATCGAAATCGCCGCGCTCACCAAAGCGTTTCGCGACGGCGGCGCTCGTGGCAATGGCTTTTGTGCGATCGCCACCGGCAAGCCCAACATCAGTCACCTGGACGTTGCTGCTGGCGCGACCGGGCTAATCAAGACTGTCATGCAACTTCAGCATGGACTCATCCCACCGCTGCTGCACTTTAAGTCTTCCAACCCAAAAATCGATTTCGCCGGCAGCCCGTTTTATCCTGTGAAGGAGATAACGCCATGGCAGCGTGGTGATCAACCACGCCGCGCTGGCATCAGTGCATTTGGCGTCGGGGGAACCAATGCGCATGTGGTCGTGGAAGAGGCCCCGTTAAGAACACCGCGACCCGTGGCAGACTGTTGCCACGTATTTCCGCTGTCCGCGAAAACAGAAACCGCATTAGCGACGATGCGAGAAAACTTGGCGGCCAGACTTGAGGCTGACGACGAACTCGATCTGGCCGATATCGCTTACACACTGCAGCTCGGTCGAAGGTCGTTCGCTTATCGTACCGTCGTCGTCGCGTCGAATCGGCAAGAGCTGATTACGGGGTTGCGCGGCGAGCCGAAGTTGATCACCGGCCAAGCACCCGATAGCCAACCGGGCGTCGTGTTTTTGTTTCCTGGACAGGGCGCTCAGTACGTCGCCATGGGACGCGATCTTTACCAACGCGAACCTGTCTTCCGAAGCGAAATCGATCGTTGTGCTGAAATTCTGCTTCAGCACTTGGGCCAGGACGTTCGCACGGTGTTGTATCCCAGCGACGATGCCGAGCGTGAAGCATCCGAGAATCGGATTAACGAAACGTCGATGACTCAGCCCGCCATTTTTGTGGTTGAGTATGCGTTGGCAAAGCTGTGGATGTCTTGGGGCATCCAGCCATCGGCTGTGATTGGTCACAGTATTGGTGAATACGTGTGCGCTGTCCTGGCCGAGACGTTCAGCTTGCAGGACGCGCTCTCGCTGCTTGCAGTGCGAGCGAAACTGATGCAGGAATTGCCGTCGGGTTCGATGCTGGGCGTGCGATTGAGCGCCGCAGAAGTTGTGCCAATGCTGCCCTCAGGTGCATCGATTGCAGCGATGAACAGCTCAAAATTGTGTACAGTTTCCGGACCGACGGAAGTGCTCGAGGCGTTTTTGACGGAGCTGGAAAAGAAGGGTGTTACGGGGCGTATGCTGGCCACGTCGCATGCGTTCCACTCGTCAATGATGGATCCGATGTTGGATGAGTTCACGGCGGCAAGTGAGAAAACCCGAGGACACGCGCCGAAGTTGCGTTGGATATCAAGCTGCACCGGTAAAGTGATGACAGCGCAAGATATCGCCGACGCGGGCTATTGGGCGCGTCAATTGCGTCAGCCCGTTCGATTTGCCGAAGCTCTGGACACGCTGCTGGAAGGTTCGCCTGATCAGGTGATGATCGAAGTTGGTCCTGGGCGTGCGCTGAATCAATTCGTACGGCAGCATCCCGCCTCGTTGCCCACCGCTCGAGTTCTTGTGTCGATGGGACAACCCGAAAACAACGACGACCATCGCCCGTCAACGCTAGCCGCGCTCGGTAGACTTTGGACGCTCGGTGTGATCCCGGATTGGCTTGCTTTACATGTTGACCATACCCGTCTACGTGTACCGCTTCCTACGTATCCGTTCGAGCGGAAGCGATTTTGGATTGATCCACCAAAGGTTGCCCGCAACGGTTCCTCGCTAATCTCCACAACCGAGCCGACGGCGCTAGTCGCGGGCATCACACCACCAGCGACAATCGAGACAGTCCCGTCGCCGACGCCATGCGTTCCCCAACAAAGCATTCACGAGAAGATCTCGCACGAGCTGCGAACGATCTTCTTGGATCTTTCCGGGACAGAAATCGACGACAACGACGCAACCTTCATGGACCTCGGCTTCGATTCGTTGTTTTTGTCGCAAGCCAGTCTGGCCATTCAGTTACGATTCAAAGAGAAGGTCACGTTCCGACAATTGTTGAGCGACCTTTCCACCGTCGCTTCGATCGCTGACTACCTGGAGCCAAAGATTCCTGGCGACATGTTCCCGGCGGTTGAAGTGCCCGCAGCGATGGCGACTAATCACACTGCCACGCTGGCCGTCGCTGCCATCGGTCAGCCGGGATCACTGCCGAATCCGACCAACGTCGAACGCATGTTGGCCGGGCACTTGCAGAGCATTCAACAACTACTGGACCAGAGCAAGCGTCAGCAAGTTGCTGGATCGGTGGCCCCTGGATCATCGAATTTGGGAAGGACGCTACGCGTGGTCCGCAGACCCGACGGTTCGAGCACGGATACGAGCGAAGGCGGTGCGGAATTTAAACGGTTCGGACCCTACAAGCCAATCGAAAAAGGAGAACAAGGTGGACTCACGTCGCTCCAGGAAGCGTCGCTGAATCGCTTAATCGAGCGTTATGTCAACAAGACATCCCGATCCAAGGACTACGCGGCTGAGCATCGCCCGCATTTCGCAGATCCGCGCGCTGTCTCGGGTTTCAAGACGCAATGGAAAGAGATGGTTTATCCGATCGTTTCGGCGCGTTCCAAAGGGTCAAGAATTTGGGACATCGACGATAACGAGTACGTCGATATCACGATGGGCTTTGGCACATATTTCTTCGGTCATTCACCTGACTGGCTCATGGATGCGATCTCCAAGCAATTGAAGCTTGGTATGGAGATTGGGCCCCAGTCACCAATGGCAGGCACCGTCGCCAAAATGATTTCCGAGTTCACCGGCCTCGACCGCGTGACGTTCTGCAATACTGGCTCCGAAGCTGTGATGGCGGCGATGCGATTGGCGAGAACGGTCACCGGTCGCAATCGTATCGTCTACTTCGCCGGTGACTACCACGGCATGTTCGAAGAAGTTCTTGTTCGCGGTGCGTGGCCCAAGGGTGAATACCGGGCTCAACCGATCGCTCCGGGAATTCCAGCAAGTTTGGTTGAGAACATACTCGTTCTCGAGTATGGCACCGACGAGTCGCTGGAGATCATTCGAGAATACGGCGACGAAATAGCGGCCGTGATGGTGGAGCCGGTACAAAGTCGCAACCCAAGTTTTCAACCGCGAGAATTCTTGCACCAAGTTCGTGCGATCACCAAGACCATCGGCGCGGCGTTGATCTTCGATGAAGTCGTCACCGGATTTCGCTGCCATCCCGGCGGCGCGCAGGCGTACTTTGGCGTGAAAGCGGACATGGCGACCTACGGCAAAGTCGTGGGTGGTGGTATTCCGATTGGCGTACTCGCCGGATCACCCAAGTACATGGATGCACTCGACGGAGGCAAGTGGGAATACGGAGACGATTCCTTCCCCGAAGTCGGCGTGACATTCTTCGCGGGCACCTTCGTGCGTCATCCGCTGGCCATCGCAGCCGCCCACGCCGTGCTGACCTATCTGAAACAGACCGGGCCAGAGCTGCAAGCGAACGTTACTAAACGGGTCGCTTGGGTTTGCGAGACGATCAATGCCCACATGGTCGAGGCACAGGTGCCGATTCGCATGTCGAGTTTTTCGGCTGTGGGGGCAATCGATTATGCACCCGATTTGAAGTTCGGCAGCTTGCTTTGGTACTACCTCCGCGAGCGAAACATTCATATTTGGGAAGGTCGACCGTGCTACTTCACAACAGCGCACTCGGACGACGATCTTCAGCAATTCATTGACGCGTTCCGAGACAGCGTCTTGCAAATGCAGGAAGACGGCTTCTTGCCCAAAAGCGATGCCTCGTCCAGAGTCGTTGCGCTTCATGGCACCAACTCGGTCGCGGACGTGAAAGATTGCCAGCGTTTTCCGCTCGCTCAGGGCCAACGAGAAATGTGGCTGGGGGCACAGATGAGCCCGGACGCCGCCGGACCACATCACGCCTGTAACGCGTTCATCCTCGACGGCGCATTCGATCTCGCAGCCATGCGCCGGGCCGTCGATAAGGTGGTCGATCGCCACGAGGGACTGCGTTGTACATTCAATTCCGATGGCACCGAAGTCGTCGTTCATACGGATTTCACGATCGACGTTCCGCTGATCGACTTGAGCCAACTCGCGACTGCACAAAAGGCAGCACGCGTTCGGCAGATCATGGAAATCGAGAGTCAGCGTTTGTTTGACCTTTCAACGGGACCGTTGATTGCCATGCAAGTCTTGAAACTCTCGGAGACCCAGCATCAACTCGTTGTGACGGCACAGATGATTGCGTGCGACGGTTGGTCACACTACGTCGTCTTCGAAGAACTCAGTGAAATCTATTCTGCGATCCGCGAGCATCGCGAGCCGGTGCTGAAGGACGTCGTCCCCATGCGTGCTTATGCCAAGTGGCAACGTGAGTACACAGGAACCGCTCCAGCGAAGGCATGCGAAGACTACTGGCTCGGACAATTCAGAACCGTCCCTGCACCGCTCGAGCTTCCCACTCAAGGTCCGCGTCCGCTGCGTCGCAGCGTGGCCGCCAAACGCGAGGACCTATTACTCTCGGCGGAGTTCTACGACGAAATCAAACGTTTCGGCAGGGCGCGTAAGAGTTCGTCATTCGCTGTGCTACTCGCCGCATTTCAAGTTTGGCTACATCGACTTAGCGGTGCGACGGATTTGGTCGTGGGAGTGCCATTTTCAGAGCAAGGTTCATTGGGCTTCGACACGTTGGTGGGACAGTGTGCCAATACCTTGCCGATTCGTACGAAGGTACTGCCCAACGAGAATTTTGCGCAGTTGCTAACGAGAACTTGGGACTCGCTACTCGATGCTCAAGAGAACACGCACTACACGTTCGGCCAATTGATTCCGCATTTGGAATTGCCGCACGATCCCAGCCGCATTCCGTTGGTGTCGGTGATTTTCAACATCGACCCCGCGATGACGAAGGTGAAATTCAGCGGGCTGGAGCATCGGTTCTTCGCCGCGCCGCGGTTCTACTACCAATTTGATTTGGGCTTCAACCTCGTCGAAGAAGACGGTGGACTGCGAGTCGAATGCGACTTCAACACAAACTTGTTCGAGGGCGGGATCGTTCGTCATTGGCTCGCCGGCTACGAGACATTGCTACGAGACATTGTGGCGGATCGCGGACAAACGTTAGCCCAGTTGCCGATGTCGACGGAAGCCGACATCGCACCGATCGCGGGTCCCACCGTCACCATCGAGGACTCGGCGACAGTTCATGGCTGCTTCGAACAACAAGTCATCGCGACGCCCGACGCGATCGCCGTCGAGGACGATGAAGGCGTCGTCAGCTATCGCGAATTGGATCGTCGCGCGCGGCAATGGGTGAGTGAGATCCAGAGATATGCGCCGCAGCCGGTTGTGAAGATTGGGATTCTCTGCGATCGCACTTCCGACATGCTCGCAGCGGTTCTCGCGACACTGAAATCCGGTAACGCGTTTGTTCCGCTTCATAGAGGCACTGAGCCCGAGCAATTGGCCAAGATCGCCAATGACGCTGGTGTCGCGTTGATCATTAGAAACGAGGAATCAAACGGTGAGGCATTTGTAGTGGATCTTGTTAAAGATCCTCAAGTGCTGGGATCTTTAGCAAGATCC
>JBBSJZ010000216.1:0-9255 GCA_038256795.1 Pirellulales bacterium
CATACCGTCGTAAACGCCGAAGTTGTCGGGCATGTATCCGATCGCTTTACGGACGCCCACCGGGTCCCCCATCACGTCGATACCCGCCACCGTGCCGCCACCGCGGCTGGCGCGAAGCAACGTCGCGAGGAATCGAATCGTGGTGCTCTTGCCAGCTCCATTGGGGCCAATAAACCCGAAGGTTTCACCCGCTTCGATCTTCAAATCGATGCTGTCGACCGCGGTGAAATCGCCATAGTCTTTGCCAAACCCGGTCAACGTGATCATGGCTCGTCTCTCATCAATCCGTCAGTGGCTTCGAGGTCGCTCGGGCGATCCTTCAACAGGCTGCCGACGAGATTCACATCCGGCGTCGGCATCCTCGCCGATGTTGCAGTTGACACTTGCGATGGCGATGGCGATGAATCGCCCAAGCCATAGTTGAGGTGTGCGACCAGCACGGTTTGGAAATTGCGTTGACTCGCCGCCGGAACGATCGTCATTCCCGGAATCGATTGTTCGATGCGAGCGACGATGCGCGACGATCCGATCGTGAGCGATTCGGTGGCAATCAATCGCTCGATCAATCGCTGGGTCTGCATCGGCAGCTCGCTGGAAACCATCACGTCGCCCGAACCACGAAAGCGAAGTGGCACACGTCCGCCCGCGGCGCACGACGAGACAATCGCCACCGTGGCATCGCTTTGCGTTGTTCGCTCGACCACCAAAACGTCAGCAAGGTCATAGGCGGTTTCGTTGATCAAGCTATCGCCTTGACGCCGGATCACACCCCCGACATCAACGATCTCTTCGCTATGAAGCATCCGCACCTGATTGCTACCGACGTTCACGCCCAACAACATCGGCCCATCACCCGACGCGGTCTCAAAAACGACGCCTCGATTGGCAATGTCGTCATCAGCGGACGACAAGAGCGCCGCGACAGCATCCGAGTGATCGAACAGCACGTCGTACTGGGTGGACAGCGAATTGTAGATCGCGACACCCCTCGTCAAATGGCCTCGGGTGTAGTTGGCTGGCAATTCCAGCACCGCCAATTCAGTCTGGCTGCGAGCAAATCCGATATCGAGTTGTGCTTCGCGGGCGACCCAAATCGCACCCAGGATCGCGATCACCGGCGCGGCCAACCAAGCGTACTCCAAGCGGCCCAGCAATCGAAACACGACGTAGTTCACGGGAACGAGCAGCAACAAATAAATCCCCAGTGAGCGAATGACCAACGAGGACTTCGGAATCTCGATTCCCGACTCACTGCGCAGCACCTGCGCGACGATCGCCATCACGTCACTCGAATCGGTCCAACCGCCGACACCGGAGACCGGATCGATTCTGGTCAGACTCCTTGCCACGGTGGGTTCGTTCCCAGCCGCCGCTCCGTCAATCGACCCGGTCGGGTCCGCGAACTCATCGCTCGGTGGCGACGTGTCTGGCGGACCTGGCGTTTGGCCCGTATCGCCGATCCCCGGCAATGCCAGGACCGCATCTCGAGCGAGCAATCGGAGTGACGTATTGATCGCCGGCAAATCGGCGTCGCGGATCTGGCGGTTTGCAAACCGCTGGATCACGAGCGGGAATGATGCCTCCGAATTCGAGCCTCCGAGATCATTGACTCGCGTTTCGGAGTTGACAAATTCCCGACTCGGTCGCGCGAGAATGGCGGCGTTAAGAAAACTATCGAGCGACTTCCAATTCGCCAGCCAGCCACTCGCGAAATCGAACCGAGTTTGGCAAATCAAGCCGCGACCGACGCGGCGGGTCGCGACGAGTTCATGGGTGCCAACGACCGCGAAGGCGTCACCGCGAAGATCTCCGCCCACCGCGACTCGGGTTGCCGACCCCCGCACTCGCTCGATCTGGCGAGGGGTCGAATCATCATCACTCACCGCCCACGCCGCCAGCATACCGGACACCGCATCGAGATCCAATTCAATGTTTCCACCCGACTCAATCGGCAATAAAGATGCGAGCGAGCTCGACGACAATGCGTCCGCGGCGTCGGGTCCGTTAACGATCAATCGACCGCCGAAATGGATCCAATCGCGGATCGCTTGCAACTGCCCCGGCGTTAACGAGTCCGCGGGGATGTCGTCCCAAATCAGCACGGCCGTGTGCGTATAGTCCAGCATCGTCGCCGGGATCGCTAACAGTCCCTCGTCACTCGGAAACAGCATGCGATAGTGTTGGCTCGGCCGCGTCGCCGCGAGCGGATCATGAAACGGTCGTACCCAGTCACCGGTCTGTAATCTCGCGAATCGCTCCGACGCCCTGGCGAGGACCACGACGAAATACTCTTCCGCTGCGAGAACACTGCAAGGTTGCTGTGGCGTATCGATGGACAACGTCGCTGCCGTGAAGCGGCTCGACAACCGCATTCGATTGCCAATGGTGCCGCCCAAACTCGGCGTCTGCACGCGAATGTCAAACCGCCGCATCTGACTTTTCGGCAACACGGCCGGTCGAGAGCTCACCAACGACCGAGTCACGCGGGAATCGCGACTGGGGTTGGTGGCGTCGGAATCCGCAGCCACCTTGAGTTCCGTTTGCAACTCACCGCGAGCATCGATTTTATTACTGCGCAAAGATTGCGAGGCCGTGAACCAATGCCCCGGTTTGACATAGTTTTGGGACGGATTGCGATCGCTCGGCAAAGGACGTGGCGGTAACGCCGTGAAGTCACCCAGTGCCGCATCCGAGTTCGTCGGAGCCGCGGTTGGCCCCGGACGACATCCGTCGCATCCGGCTAGTGAAGTCAGCATCCATGCCGTCACGCACCAAGCGAGTCGACGACTTACCAACCCATGACCATGTTCGATTCAATGGCCTTGCGAGCGTTCTCCAGATCGCTGCCCGTTTCCATACGGTACAAACGAATCGCGTTGACTTTGTCACCCGCCGATTTGCTCAAACAGTCGCGAGCGACCACGCATGGATCGATGCGAGAGTTGGTCAAACCAAGGGCCCCTTTGCTGATCACCCACGTATCGCGGGGACGCTTGGTCAAACGCAGCAAATCATCGTGGGGATACGCGTCCGCAACCACCTCGCGGGCGGCGGATTCGTCCTCCGCCCAGGTGATGATGATGTGAGAGTCCGTTTCGATCTCGTACAGTGGCATCGGTCAATCCCTCCCGTTGAAGCAACTCGGTTCGCAGTGCTATGGCGATGGCAATCACCCCTCCGATCGGTCACAAACCGATCGTCCAGGCGACCACCGAAACATCCGGGTGGATTATACCGACCGCCAAGCCCTAGCGGTTCAACGTGTGCCCCTTCAAGCACAGAAAACCGAAGGCCACGGAAGCGGTGGAGACGATCCCCCACTGGGTCACATTCATGTGGTTGAAGTAGCGAACAAATTCGTAAACCGCATCGTTGAACCAGCCGCTGAGCGAAAAACTGGCCAAAATCTCAATAAACATGAAGAATCCAATCAAGAAGTGAACCCGAACCAGCATTGGCAAAGTCGATTGCAGTACCGACCTCAATGGGTAAGCCTAGGTCGTACTCCCGCATGGTTTATCGACGAATGGAGGTCGATTTCCGCTGATTTTGATGTGGCAAGCTCCCGCACCGTTGCAATCGCGACGACCTGAGCGATCGTCCGCAACGGACTGTCGAAAATGTGACGACCGACTACATTGGGGGAAAACGTCCGCCGATGTAAACCGTCCCCCGCTCAAGATCGATTGCACCCAAGTCTCGTGGCCAAGAAAAAACAGCGAATTCCGCACAAGTATTTCCCCTGGATTGACGCTCGCAAGAAGTTTCGCTTATCGGACGCCCACGTCCAAATGGCTCGCGAGCTGGGGTTGAGCCCCAAAAATTTCCCGAAGTACGCCAATACCAAGGACCAGCCCTGGAAGGTGCCACTACCCGACTTCATCGAAGCGTTGTACTTGAAACAGTTCAAACGCCCATTTCCCGAACAGGTCCAGACGCTGGAACAAATGGCGGCGGAGCACATGGCTCGCCGTGAATCGCGAAAAGCCGAGAAGCTGGCCACCACTGAATCGGAGTCCGAGACGGAAACCGATGCGAACCTGGGGCCGAGCTCGGAACTGGAGCCTGCGGATGAGAAGGGCGTTGAAGCGGGGACCATGGATGCGGCGGTCGACTCGACCCAACCCCCACCCTCCAGTGACGGTTGATTCCGTCAAGATTTCGCTCACTGCACACCCATCAAATTGGACAGGCGACTTCCACCGCCAAGTTGGAAAATGTCCCTGGCAAGCATGTAAAAAAGGCCCAGCGATGTTCGCTGGACCTTGCGAGTTTGCAGGACCGAAGTCCGTGGAGTGTCTGGCTTCGCTACGAAAGCCTATTTGCCGATTTTCGCGACGAGATCACAGACCTTATTCGAGTAGCCCCATTCGTTGTCGTACCACGACACGAGCTTGACGAAGGTCTTGTCGAGCTGGATGCCGGCTTTGGCATCGAAGATCGAAGTGCGAGCGTCACCGCGGAAGTCGGTCGAAACGACGTCGTCCTCGGTGTAACCCATGATGCCCTTCATTTTGCCTTCCGAAGCGGCTTTCATCACCTTGCAGATATCTTCGTAGCTAGCTTCTTTTTCGAGCTCGGCGGTCAAGTCGACCACGGAGACGTCGGACGTGGGGACGCGAAACGCCATGCCGGTGAGCTTGCCGTTGAGCGCTGGAATCACCTTGCCCACCGCCTTCGCGGCACCCGTGCTCGACGGGATGATGTTCTCGAGGATCCCGCGACCACCGCGCCAATCCTTCGCCGAAGGCCCGTCCACTGTCTTCTGGGTTGCCGTCGTGGCGTGAACGGTCGTCATCAAGCCACGCTTGATGCCGAAGTTGTCGTGCAGCACTTTGGCGAGTGGAGCGAGACAGTTCGTCGTGCACGAAGCATTGGACACGTATTGTTGGCCAGCGTAGGTGTCACAGTTAACTCCCATGACGAACATCGGCGTGTCGTCCTTGGGCGGCGCGGACATGACGACCTTCTTTGCACCAGCCGCGACGTGGCCGGCAGCGGATTCTTGAGTCAAGAAGAACCCCGTCGATTCGACAACAATGTCGGCGCCGATGTCGCCCCACTTGAGATTCGCGGGGTCACGCTCAGCCGTGATGCGAATCTCCTTGCCATTGACGACGAGGTGTCCACCCTTGGTCGACACTTCACCCTTGAACGGCCCGTGAACGGAGTCGTACTTCAGCATGTAAGCTTGGTAGTCGACGTCCAACAAGTCGTTGATGCCGACGACTTCGATATCCGCACGATCGACGGATGCACGGAATACCATTCGACCGATTCGACCGAAACCATTAATACCAACGCGAATAGCCACAGTAAGTTCTTCTCCGGACGATGTCACAAAATAGACGTTGCTCAAGTGTTGCGAGTGAATTCACCTGCGGTGCTCGCGGAGTGCGATTATACGAAGATGAGACGAAATTGAACCAGCCCCCGGCAAATGACCAGCAATCCGCGTCGCCCCAGCGTCCACCCGCTTGGCGACGTCCGCCCGGTGTCGCTCCCGGAACTTGGGAATATGTCCACCAGCGGTCGATCGCGGACCATTACGACGCTTTTGTGGCCGATACTCCGCTGTGCCGATTGGACATGGAGATCGTTGAGCGAGCACTCGGCGATGCTGGCGATTCGACCAACTCGACGATTTTGGACTTGGGTTGTGGCAGTGGACGCATTGCGATGGAATTGCTCCGACGCGGTCACCATGTTGTCGGCGTCGATTTGAGCCAGCGGATGTTGGAGCTCTGGGTCGAGAAATCGGTTGCGGCGGGCTTTGCCCAACGTGTGCTGCCGCTGCGTGCAAACCTGGTCGAACTGCAATGTCTCGCCGATGCGTCCGTTGACCACGCGGTGTGCATGTTCAGCAGTCTGGGGATGATCCAAGGTCGAGCCAATCGTCGGCAGGTTTTGCGCCACACCCAGCGCGTGACGCGCGCCGGTGGTCGATTGATTTTGCATGTCCACCATCGCTGGGCCGCGATCTGGGAACCCGGTGGCATTGGCTCGTTGAGCCGGTCGGGCTGGGGTTCGATGACGCGTCGCGATGTTGACTTTGGTGATTCGACTTATGCGTATCGCGGCTTGAGCCAAATGTTCCTGCATCGATTTTCCCGCCGCGAGATCCACGCGGACCTTCGCCTGACGGGATGGACGATCGACAACACGCTGGCGATCTCGCTCGACGGCTCGCGCGTGCTGGAATCCACTCTCGCGGCACGATTCCGAGCCGGTGGATTCTTTGTTATCGCGAGCAAAGCTTAGTGCTTCATCGAGAGGGTTTAAACCAACAACGATGCGATGCCGTTGGGGTCGATGTGCCAGGGTAGCCAGACGATGATTGGGGCGCTCGTTTTGAGGTCACCCTTGCGTGGCGGCACGGTGGTGACCGCGAGTTCTATCGTGCGGACATCGTATTGTTTCGCCAATGTGTCGAGCTCTTCTTTCAATTCTGAATCGAGCTCCCGCATCTCGCTCGCCAAGTCGATGACGGTTTCTTCGGCGCGGCGCACATCCTCTCGCTGTTTCGCGATCGTGCTGGCGCCGCGGACGGCGGACTCCATCCGCGAGACGTTAGCACGGCTGGTTGTTTTGCGGCCGACGAAGGTACCGAGCACCGTCCCGGCAAATGAGATCGCCGGGGCGAGCCAAGCTTGCTGTGATTCCGCTTGCTCCTTCGCGTGCTTGGCTTCGGCCGCGCGCAGCTTCACGTCGATCGATTTCATCTTGTTGGCGTAAGCGTCGCGCAGCTTGTCCATCGCCGCGTCGCGAGCTTCGCGGGCGAGCGTCTCGAAGTACAGCCGCGCGTCGACTTCGCTGCACCCGGCCGGCGCGAACTGTTTGAGCAGCGTGCTCTCGTAGAGCAACATCGGATGATGCCGATACAAATAATCCTTCAATTGCTTCTCGTAGGTCTTGAAGTTCGCGCCGCTGCGCAGGGGCGTCGGCAAATCGGTGAAGACAAAGTTCTCGTGCGGCGAATCATCGAGTTCGAGCCACTCATCCGCTTCGCTGCTGGTTTCCCAGATATTGGTGGTAATGTCGCCGTCGCAGCGGACCAATCGCTTCCTATCGAGCCATGTGTCGAGCCCCGCACCGCTGCGGACGTAGTGGACGGAGGCCTCGGCATAGACAGCCGGCCGATAGACGAACTTACCGCCCGCGGGTGACGGTTTGCTCGGCAACGCGAATTTTTCGCCAACGCCGCCCGGCGTCACGGGTCGCGATGGTTTGGTGACCTCGGATACGGTTGCCGCGCCCGTCGCCGCATCGCGGGACGTGGGCTTTGCCAACGCTGCCTTGCGGTCCGCCATCAACGAGCTGATTTGATGGCGTGCGAGGGGGCCCGCTAAATACGACATCGCCCAGCGGGATTGGAACACCGTCGGTGCGTCTTCGTGGACGTTGTTCATCAGGAACACACGATTGCCGAGCGAGGCGAGCTTTTGCTCCATCGCACCGCGATCAAACTTTTGCCCCGCTTGGCTCGCGGCTCCCTCAAGCCCCTCGAGCACTCGTGCTTTGTCGCGTTCGGTTTGCAGTCGGCCGAGGAACCATGTGCCGATGTTCGACAATCCCTTGTAGTCGAGGTCGACGGGATTTTGCGTGGCAAGTGTGATGCCGAGTCCGAACGCGCGCGCCTGCTTGAGCAACGTCAACATCGGTGGCTTACTCGGCGGCTTCGCACTGGGCGGAAAGTAACCGTAGATCTCATCCATGTAGAACATTGCCCGCAGCGAGCTAGTACCGCTTTGCGTCCGCATCCAAGCGACGAGTTCGTTGAGCAAGATCGTGACAAAGAACATCCGTTCGGTATCGGATAGGTGCGCGATCGATAGGATGCTCAACCTCGGTTTGCCGGTATCGGTGCGAAGCAATTTCTTGATCGAGAGCGGTTCGCCATCGAGCCAGCTCGAAAACGCGGGCGACGCGAGCAAGTTATTGAGCTGCATCGCGATCTTGACGCGATCCGATGCGGGCATGAACGTTTCGAGATCGAGCACGCCGACGCGATCGAACGGTGGCGATTGAATCAACCGTACAAAATCGCCGATGGTGACGTTCTTGTTGTCACGCCAGCAGTGATCGAGGATCGAGGAGAGGAGGATGTGTTCGCGCGAGAGCAGCGGGTCGGCTTCGATGCCTATCAGCGTCAACAATCCCGACGCGGCGCCCGTGATTCGCTCCCGCATCGCATCGGTATCGGCGATTAACTCGGGCGGTGGTGCGTCGAAACTCTTGAGCACCGTCAGCGGCAAACCGATATTACTTCCCGGTGTGTAAATCGAGATCTCGACCGAGTCTCGAAATTTCTGAATTCGCTCCGGAGATTGCCCCCAAGAAGCGAGTCCCGCTTTCCACGTCGCGGCTGTTTCCTCAGCGTACGCGTCGAGATCCATGCCCTTCCGATTGGCGTCGCTGGCTTCGAGCCAAGGCTTGAAGTCGGCGGGCTTCAACTCAGGAAAAGTCAGCAGTAAATTACCGAGGTCGCCCTTGGGATCGACACAAATCGCGGGGATACCGTCGATCGCGGCTTCTTCAAGCAACGCCAAGCACAGTCCCGTTTTACCGCTACCCGTCATGCCCACGCACATCGCGTGGGTGCAGAGATCTTTGGCGTCGTACATCAGTAAGTTGTCGAGCAACTCACAACCACCGAGATCGTACTCACGACCGAGATAAAACGAGGCCAGCTTCTCGAAGACTTCGGGTGACGGTGTGGACATTGCAGGACGTGAGACATTTGAAGGGCGAAGCGTGAACGATCGTCGGATGTTAACCGATTTCGATATGATTGGCGGAGTGCGGGCCCTTCGCGACGGACCGATCGATAACGTAGCATGGGGTGACGTTCGCCATGTTGATGTCCTGATCATTTGAAACCAAAACCATGCTCGATTTGTACGACAAGATCCAAGCGGCTTGCGCCTTCATTCGCGGCCAATTCAGTACCCCGCCACGCGTCGGCATCATTCTCGGCACGGGTCTGGGCGGACTGGTGAGCGATATCGAGGTCGAAGCGTCGATCGAGTACGGCGACATCCCGCACTTCCCCCAAGCGACGGCGACAAGCCACCGCGGTCGACTCGTTTGCGGGACACTTTCGGGAGTCCCCGTGATCGCGATGGAAGGCCGGTTTCACATGTATGAGGGGTATCCGCTCAAGCAGATTACATTGCCCGTGCGCGTGTTCAAAGAACTCGGCGCGGAGTTACTTGTCGTCAGCAACGCGTGTGGCGGATTGAATCCCTATTTCCA